>NZ_JBVHLF010000102.1:0-22253 GCF_055559155.1 Kitasatospora sp. NPDC024654 | reverse complement strand
CGCTCTCGAACGGCACCGGACCCTTGAGCTCGGGCAGTTGGGCCAACGCGGCGGCGGTGAGCTGGGCCGTACCGGAGACCGCTCCGGAGCTCGCCACGGTCAGACCGAGCGAGCTGGAGGGGTAGCTGTAGCCGTCGAGCTGGCGGACCCCGAAGCTCGACTCGTAACTGTCCAGCGCGCTGAGCTGGCCGGCCGCGAAGAACGCCGGGGAGTCCGCGAAGACCACACCGTTGTAGTAACCGTGCGTGCCACTGGACAGCGCCGGCAGGGTCACCGTCTCGCCGCCCACCGAGCCGCCGCCGTTCACCAGAGTGTAGGGAACCCCCTCGGTGTCCAGCGCCGACTGCCAGGCCGTCGTGGTGGCGTCACCCGTACCACCGCCGACCAGCAGCACCTTCAGATCGAGCTGCGGCGGTGTCGCCGCGGCGGCCGACACCCCCGCCTGTGCGGTTCCCAACAGCGTTATCGCTGCCACCCCCGCCGCGAACCACCTCGTCCCTCGCCTCAACATTCAGACCCTCCCCGTGATCCTGATGTTCCTGTCCGTGCCCTCTGGCTGATCGGGCGGTGACCACAGCATCCGCCGAACCGAGCCCGCCCGGAGCAGACATGGGCATGCCAGGGGCATATATTCATCCGAGCAGCACCACCGGATGGGCGCGCCGACTGAAGTTCGCCGACGTCCGACACCCCCCAGCCACACACACCGCCCCCCGCCGGGCTGTCTGCCGGCCCCCAGGGCCGCTCCGGCCGGCAGAACCACATGGACACCAGGGCAGCCACAGGGCTTCACAGAACCACCACATGGGGACGCCCCCCGTGCGGTCATCCTGGGCGGCGCAGAGCGCGCACCGGGTGTTGGGAGGAGCACGGCTGGATCGTCACCGGGGTGCTCGACGGGGCGCTGCTCGGAGCCACCTCGATGCGGCTCTCCGAGTTCATCCTGGACACCCTGGTCCGCAACGGGATGATCGACGCGCAGGCCGCGTGCCTGCACGTCGCCATCTGCCAGTACCTGGCGGGGAACCTGGTGGCCGCGCGGGCCGGGGCGCCGCACGGCCCGTCCCCGTGCCTGGCGAGGACGGGCCCGAGGAGTATCCGACCGTACGCCGGGTCGCCCCCTCATCGAGGGGATGAGCGACCAAGAGCGGTTCACCGCCGGGCTGCAGGTGCTGCTCGACGGGGCGTTCGCGGAGCTGCGGGCCTCGCGCAGGGGGACGGCCACCGGCGAGGCGCCGTCCGTCAGCCGGTCGCCAGGTGGTGCAGAGGGGTGAGCGTGGTCCGGCGCTGGTGGAGCACCACCGGGGCCGGGGCGGGCTCCTCCTCGGGCGGAAAGAACTTGGCCAGCTCGTACCGGCCGCTGATGCGCAACTTCCGGTATGAGTGGGTGAGATGGGACTCGACGTTCCGCAGGCTCACCTTCAGCAACCGGGCGATGCTGCGGTTGCTCATACCACGCGAGGCGAGTTCGGAGACCTGCCTTTCGGTCGGGGTGAGCAGCGACTCCGTGGAGCCCTTGCGCGGGTCGGGCCGGCCGCCCGCGTCCCTCAACTCCCGCTGCACCGCCTCCACCAGACCGTCGGCGCCGAGCGAGATACCGACCTCGTTGGCACGGTGGAGCAGTTCGCGGGCCCGCCGGGCCTCGCCGCTCTGCCGGTGGACGCGCCCCGCCGCGTACAGGGCGTGGGCGAAGAGCAGTGGCGCCGGGGCCGGTTCGAGGAGTTCCACGGCCTGGCCGGCGAGCTGGAGCGCCTCGCGTCCTGAGCTCGCCGCGGCCTGGGCGACCAAGGCGAGTCCCAGGGCGAAGGGGGCATTCCAGCGGCGGGCCAGTTCGACCTCCTCCTGGGCGGTGCGGCGGGCGGCGGCCACATTGCTGAGGGCCATCTGGAGCGTGGCCCGGGTGGAACGCCAGGGCAGAATCGCCGGGTTGACGATGCCCCGGCGTTCCAGCTCCTCCTCGCAGTGGGCGATCAGGACGAGGCCGCGCTGTGCCTTGCCGAGCCGTCCCAGGGCCCGCCCAGCGCTGTGCAGGAGGTGGAGCCGCCACCAAGTGACGGGCCGTTTGCCGGGGAGCGGCGGGGCCTCGCCGAGGAGGCCGCCGGCTCCGGCGATGTCGTCCTTCTCCAGGGCCACGTCGATGAGCACGCTGCGGGCGAGCGCCCCGGCGTGGTACCTGTCGGCGCCGATCCGGGTGAGCAGACCCATCGCCTGGCAGGCGTCCTCCTCAGCCTCCGTCAGCAGGCCGCGGTGAAGCTGGACCAGGCCGCGCACGGCCAGGCCCTCGGCGATCCGGGGCACGGTGCCCTCGGCCCGGGCGAGCCGCACCTCGCTGTCCATGTGCCGCTGGGCCTCCTCCACGTCGCCGGCCCAGAGCAGGGCGAGGAGCGCGTGGTACCAGGTGGGCGAGCCGTACGGGGCGCGGGGCACGGACAGGATGCGGTGGGCGATCCGCCGTACCGCTGACGCCGAGTCGCCGGCGGCGGTACGGAGCAGCAGCACCTGCTCCAGCCGGTCCTCGTCCCCGGCCTCGGGCCGGTAGGTGCCCTCGTGGAGCCGTACGTGGCTGAGCCCCTGGCGCAGCCGCGCGGCGGCGGAGGGGTCCCGTGCGCCGATCTCCCGCTGGGCGCCCTCCAGGGCCTGGCAGGCGCGTGCGGGCTCGTCGAGGCGGAGGAGGATGTCAGACAGCCGCAGCGCCTGGCGGGTCCGCTCGACGGGCCCCGAGGCGAGGGCGGCGTGCGCGGTCAGGGCGCGGGCGGACGCGGGAAGGTCGAGGCCGGTGAGCGCCTGGATCCGCAGGTCCTCGGCGCGGGCGGCCAGCTCCGCCGGTACACCGTGCAGGACGGCCTTCTCGATCAGGCGGCGGACCTCTGCGGGGTCGCGGCCGACCATGCCGTGGGCGACGTCCAGCAGCAGTCGGGGCATCCAGGGCTCGTCCAGGCGGTGGGAACGGAGGAGATGGGTGGCGATGTCCTCACAGGGGACACCGCGGTGCCTCAGACAACGGGCGGCGAGGCGGTGGAGTTCGGCGCGCTCGGCGCAGGGGATGTCCTGGTAGAGGAGCCCGACCAGCACGGGGTGACGGAACTTCAGGTCGTGGGGGCACAGCAGCCCCGACTCGGTGAGGCGGGTGAGACAGCGGCAGGCGTCCTCCCTGGGCACGCCGCAAAGGTCGGCGAGGAGGGCGGCGTCCACCGGGGTGCCCAGGATACTGGCGGCCCTGGCGATCCTCAGGCCGTTGGGGTCGAGGCGCCTGAGCATGCACAGGATGCGCTCCTTGACCGCCGGGAGGCGCATCCGTTCGTCTGGCAGGTCCGCCGGTCTGCGGCCCGTGAGTACGTCCGCGGGGTGCCCGTGCCCTGTGAGGCCGGGATGGCCGGTGGGACCTGCGGGCGCGGTCCGTATCTGCTCGGTCAGCAGATACGGGTTGCCGCCGCTGTCGGCGATCAGGGCGTCCACGGACTCCTGGTCGTGGCCGCAGAGTGCGGCGGCGAAGTCCAAGGCAGCGCTCGGGCTGAGGTCGTGCAGATGGATGTAGCGGTCGGGGCGGACGCCCTCCATGAACTCGACCATGAGGTTCTGGTCGATCGCCGGTTCACCGCAGCGCTTGGCGGCGAGCAGCACGACGGGGAGGTTGTCCAGACGGCGGCTGAGGAAGCCCAGCCACAGCAGGGACTGACGGTCGGCGTGCTGGACGCAGTCGACCGTCAGCAGGATCGGTGCGCGCTGCGCGGCCCTGCCCACGGATGCGCACAACTCCGCGAGGAGCGGGTAGTCGGGGTCGGCCGGCTCGCGCAGGGGCGCGCCGCACGACGCGAAGGCGCGCTCCCATCCCTCCGCCGTCTCGGACAGCATCCCGAGGAGCTGGTGCACGACCCCCAGGGGAAACCGCTGTTCGGTGGGGGACGCGGTGGCGGAGAGCACGACCATGCCCTGCTCCCGGGCGGTCTCCCCGGCCCAACGCAGAAGTGCCGTCTTTCCGGTCCCGATGATTCCCTCCACCAGCGCGACCGCGCCCGCGCTGGCTCTCGCGGACTCGAGCATCTCGGTGATGATCTTCGATTCTTCGCTCTTGCCGAACAGTTCCTGGGGCACCGTCCCCACACCTCCTGCCTGAACAGTGAAGAACCTGGGTGACGAGGAGATCGGACGAGGTCGTCTCTTCGGTGAACCTCGCGCCATCGTCCGTTCGCCGGCCGGTGCGGCCGCGTTATTCCCGCGGGATCGGGATGCAGGGGAGCTGGCGCCTAAAACCATGCTAAACCGGCGCCGGCAAGGATGTTTTCCGGTCATGACGGAGCCATCGTCGCCGCAACGGAGAGGTTTCTTCGGACGGCGAGGGAGGCATGTCAGCGATCCCCCAACTTCGCGTCCCGAGTGACGGTGAACGGCGTACACATCTGATGCTTCCAGACGCTAGCACGACAGGCGCTGTATTCGTACTGCGTTTTTCGCCCGACGGTTCCCAGGCGTGTTCCTTCGGCCAGTGTTTCGGTGCCACCGTATTGATGTCCGTAGGTGCCGCACGGGTACGGCCGGCACGGCTTTGCGGCGGTGACCAGCGAGCCGCGCAGAAACGGTCGCCGCGGATCCCGACATATTCACCCCCGACCTGATGGCCGGAATCTGATGAAGGAGCGGTACCCGCGTGTCCGCGATCAGCGAGGAGCTAAGGCGGCACGGCGCAGATTGTTCGGTCAGCCCTACGGTCCCACCGTATTGAGGCTCCCACCCCCACACTCCTACGTTCCTTCCGGGGCAGCCGCTCCGAGGAAATCAAGAAGCCGGGCGGGGCACGTGTGAGTTATGGAGGACGCGTGAAGATTCAGGTTCTGGGCCCGCTGCATGCCGAGACCGGCGGAGCTCCCGTCGTCCTGACGGCGGGGAAGAAGCGGCAGATTCTGGCGCTCCTCGCCCTCCACCCGGGGCAGCTCGTCCCGGCGACCACGCTGATGGAAGAGACGTGGGGTCCCCTGCCGCCGCGGAGCGCGCACACCACCCTCCAGACGTACATCCTGCGGCTGCGCCGCACCCTGGCCGCTGCCCTCGGCGGCCCGGACGGCCCGGCCCGCGCGCGGGAGCTCCTAGCCACCGGCCATGGGGGCTATCTGCTGCGGGTCGCCAAGGAGGACGTCGACGTCTTCGCGTTCCAGTGGGCGGCGCAGGCCGGTCACGCCGCCTTCGCGGACGGCGACAGCGAGCTGTCGGCCCGTCTGTTGCGCAAGGCACTGGCACTGTGGCGGGGACCGGCACTGGTGGACGTGCGGACGGGGGCGACGCTGCGGATCCAGGTGGCCCGCCTGGAGGAGAGCCGGCTTCTCGCGACCGAGCGCCGCATCGACGCCGAGCTGCGCCTCGGCATGCACAGCGAACTCCTGGCCGAACTCGTCGAACTGACTGAGCATCACCCAACCAACGAGCGACTGCACTCGCAGGCCATGGTGGCGTTCTACCGCTCGGGGCGACAATCCTCGGCGCTGGAGCTGTACCGCAGGCTGCGCCGGCGGCTGATCGAGGAGCTGGGCCTGGAGCCCTCTCCGCCACTCCAGCGGCTGCACCAGGCGATGCTCTCGGTCGATCCCCGGCTGGACATGGTCGCGCAGGGCGGCAGGCCGACGCCGACCTTCGACCTGTACGCGGCCTGAGCGTGCCCCGGCAGCCGGCAGCCGGCCGCAGCCCGCCGGCGGAGCGTACCGCGCTCCACGACAGACACCGAGCACTCACAGCCACGTACGCCGCCTCTCCGGACAGGACGGCCGAGCGAAAGGTGACACAGTGACGGAACAGGTTCCCACCCTGTACGAATGGGCCGGCGGCGCCGAGGCGCTGGAACGGCTGACGGAGGAGTTCTACCAGCGTGTCCGCAAGGACGAGCTGCTCGCCCCGCTCTTCGCACACATGACGGACGACCACCCCCGGCACGTCGCGACCTTCCTCGGCGAGGTGCTCGGCGGGCCCGAGCACTACACCGAGCACCACGGCGGTTACCCGCACATGCTCTCCCGGCATCGGGGCCGGGCCATCAAGCCCGAGCAGCGGGCGCGGTGGACGGAGCTGATGCTGGAGGCCATGGACGTGGTGGGACTGCCGGACGACGCGGAGTTCCGCTCGGCGTTCGTCGGCTACATCGAGTTCGGCTCGCGCCGCGCGATGGCCAACTCCCAGCCGGGCGCGGGCCCCACGCGTCGTACGACCATCAAGAAGTGGGGCTGGGGCGAGGCCCTGCCCAGTGATGACTGATCCGACGGCCGGCCGCCGGAAGCAGCCAAGCCGCACCCCGCTTCCGCGTCCCGGTATCGGCAACAAATGTTGTCCGCCTGCCACGCCTGGCTCCAGCATTGGGCCAGTGGTGATCACCACGATCACGTGGATCGCCGAGGGGTCGGTGCCCAGCACGCGGCTGACGAGGAGGTCCAGGACAGGCAGGGGCTGGTGCCGCATGGCCATCAGCGCCGGCCTAATGGATGAGGACGCCGGCCGGGGCGTTCGGCAGCGTCGCACTGCGACCGCCCGGCAGACGCACCCGCCCTGATCCGCACGCCCGAACAATCCCGGACAAGGAGTTCGCCCATGCGTCTGACCGCTCCTGGGCTGGTGCACAGCGTCACCGCGCGGACAGGTCCCGAGCGTGATTCACAGCGGCCCGCCGTGATCCGGCCGGCCCGCCCGGCCGGGGTGCTGTCGGCCGCCGAGCAGGCAGGAGGTGGCAGCCGATGAGCGTCCAGACCGAACAGCAGGAGTCCGCTTCCCGCAGGACCGGCGACAGGCTGCCGCTGGCGGTCTACCTGCTCGCGTTCAGCCTGTTCGCGATGGGCAGCGCCGAGTTCCTGCTCGCCGGGGTCCTGCCGAACATCGCCGACAGCCTGGGGATCTCCCTGTCTGCCGCCGGCGCGTTGATCTCGGCGTTCGCCATCGGTGTGGTCATCGGCGGGCCGCCCCTGGCCGTCATGAGCCTGCGCTGGCCGCGGCGGACCGCGCTGGTGACCTCGCAGGCCGTGTTCGCCGCCTCGGTGGCGGTCGGCCTGCTGACCGACAACTTCACCATGCTGCTGGTCACCCGCTTTCTGTGCGGCCTGGCCTATGCCGGGTTCTGGGCGGTCGCCGCGGTCACCGCGATCGGCCTCGTCACCCCCGACCGCACCGCACGCGCCTCCGGCGTGGTCGTCAGCGGACTCAGCATCGCCATGGTGGGCGGCGGCCCGGCCGGCGCGCTGCTCAGTCACTTCACCGGCTGGCAGGGCGGGTTCTGGGCCGTGGTCGCCCTCACCGCCCTCGGCGCGGTCTCGACACTCGTCGCCGTGCCCGCGACCCGGGCGGCCGAGGAACCCAGCGTGCGGCGGGAGCTGCGCACGATGAAGCAGCCTCAGCTGTGGGTGGTGTACGCCGCCACCCTGCTGAGCACCGCCGCCTACATGATCTCGTACAACTACCTCGCGGCTTTCCTCACCGACATCACCAGCATCCCCTCCGTGTGGGTTCCCGTGATCCTCACCGTGTTCGGCATCGGTGCCTTCATCGGCCTTTCCATCGGTGGCAGGATCGCCGACGGGCGTCCCCATCACGCGCTTCTGATCGGGGCGGCCGGGATCCTGGTCACGTCCGTCCTGCTCGCACTCCTCGCCCGGTACGCCGTGGCCGTCGTCCCCCTGGTCCTGCTCCTGGGAGTCGCCGGGTTCCTGCTCAACCCGGCCATCTACGGGCGGGTGTTCACCGTGGCGTCACAAGCGCCCACCCTCGCCGGGGCCACCGCCGTCTCCATGTTCCAGCTCGGCATCAGCCTCGTTCCCGTCCTCGCGGGAGTCGCTCTCGGCGCCGGTGCCGGTCTGACCTCCATCCCCTGGCTGGGCGCCGGCCTGGCTCTGCTCACCATCCCGGCCGTCCTTGTCGACCGGACGATGGCCCCTAACCGGGCGCAGAACCCTCAGCCCGGCGAAAACTGACCCTGCTTCCCACGCCTCTGCCCGGCGTCGCGTTTCACATCCAGCCACGGCGAAAGGTGCCGCTGGGCGTGGCCAGCAGCATTCCACCGTCGGGGGCCGCGGAGAAAATTCGACAGAACTGCTCTGCAGGCTCCCAAGAGGGAGGATCCAATGGACAACAAGCTCGGTTACGAACTCGGAAACTGGGTCGTGTCGCAGATCCAGAGCCCGGACCGCCCGACGCAGACGACATTTTCGCTGTTGGAGATGGAATGGGACCTGCTCCCCGAGGTATTTCCCCCCTACACGGACCCGGGCCCTGGCCTGTTCGCCTCCTGGGTGCCGTACGAGAAGGACAGCCGGTTCCTGGAGATGGGCTGCGGCGCGGGCATCGCCGCGGTGCTCGCCGCGCAGCGTGGCTGCGAGCGCGTGGTGGCGCTGGACATCAACCCGGCGGCGGTGGGGAACACCCGGCGCAACGCCGCCCGGCACGGGGTGACCGACCAGGTGACGGCACTGACCAGCGATCTGTTCGACGCCCTGGACCCGGCCGAGGTGCTCGACGTCGTCTTCTGGAACACCCCGTTCATCGAAGCGCCCGAGAACCGCCCCTACGGCGGGCAGATCGAGCGCGCGGTCTTCGACCCCGGGTACAAGCTTGTGCGCAGGTTCTTCCGTGACGTGGTGCCTCATCTGGCGGCGGAGGGGCGGGTCTACCTGGGCACCAGTGAGGCGATGGGGAACTTGGAGAAAATGCTGCGGGCGGCCGCCGACGCGGGTTTCGAGGGCCACCGGTACCGCAGCGAGTCCGTCGAACTGCCGGCGGCGGACTTCGGTGATTGCCCGGTGGTCAAGGCCCACACCAACGAGCGCGGAATCGTGGACATGGACTTCACAATGTACGAGTTCCTGCGTCACTGACCTAGTACCGCCCCGAGTCCGACGCGGACACCGGGCGTGAGCTGCCCCACCGTCACAGATTCCGGCCGGCCAACCTATCGGCTGCCGGGTCGGCCGGCCTAGCCGAGGAAACCCCCGCATCGCGCTCACCGAGCCACCAGTTCCGACGGAATTCAATTCAATTCTGGGCGACATAACAGCTCCCTGGAAGATTGGAATGTGATGAACGCCAACGGGAACGCAGACGGTACCGGCTTCGATGTTGTCATCGTCGGAAACGGAGTCCTAGGGCTCTCGCTCGCATGGGTCCTGGCACGGCGAGGACAGCGGGTCGCTGTGCTGGGCCAGTCACACCGCCCCTGGGCCGGCTCGGCCGCGGCTGGCGCCATGCTCGGCTGTTTTGGCGAGGTCACCACCTCCCTGCTGGCCAGCGAGCACGGCAGGGCCAAGCTGGAACTCGGCATCCAGGCCACCCGCTTGTGGCCCCAGTGGCTGGCGGACCTGGAGGACCAGAACGACGGCGCCGCCATCAAGACCGCCGAGGGCACCACTGTCGTCCTCAACACCATCGGTACGGCCGAGATCGACGACGCCAACTACAACGCCATCCGCGCCGAACTCACCCGATACTCGGAACCCTTCGAGGACATCGAGCCCACCGACCTCGACTGGGTGGACGCCGAGCCGATCTCCCGCCCGCTGAGGGCCTTCCACATACCCGGCGAACACGCGGTCAACGCCGCCGCCCTCCTGGAGCGGCTCGAATTGGCGTTCGTCCGGGCAGGCGGCACCCTGGTCACCGAATTCGCGACCCGCGTCGAGTACAAGGGCAAGCGGGTGACCGGAGTCGTCCTGGCCTCCGGGAAGGAGATCAGCGCCGACCACGTGATGCTGGCCGCCGGAGCGCGCACCCAGGAACTCCTGGACAGCCTGCCCGTCGGTCCCCGCATCCCCCGCCTCGTCAGCGGCTACGGCGTCTCCTCTCTCATCAAGACCGTGGACGGAACCACGCCGGACAGCGTCATCCGGACCCCGAACCGCTCCTTCGCGTGCGGACTTCACGTCGTCCCCCGCGGCGACGGGCACGTCTACCTCGGCGCCACCAACGTCATCTCTGTGGAGCCGCACGAAACCGCCGAGATGCGCGACCTGGTCTTCCTCCTCCAGTGCGCCCACCGCCAGGTCCGCCGCAACCTGTGGAACAGCGACGTCGCCAAGGTCCAGGTCGGCAACCGCCCCGTGTCCATGGACGCCTTCCCGCTGCTCGGCGAGGGCGGCATGAAGGGCCTGTGGATCATGACCGGCACCTACCGTGACGGCCTGCACCTCTCACCGCTGCTGGCCCAGGACTTCGCCGCCCGGATCCTGGGCGAGCAGCCCCAGGCCGACCTGGAACGGTTCACCCCCGTACGGCAGCCCCTCCAGGCAGGGACCCGCGAGGAGATCGTGGACGTCCTCATCGACCACCAGATGGGCATCGGATACGAGCAGGACTGGACGATCCCCGTCGAGTGGCACCACTGGATCGAAATGGACCTGCGGCCGGCCACCCTCAACTGGGCCAACGAGCTCGATCCCGAGTTCACCCCGCCGGCCGAGCTGCTCTTCGCGTCCCGCTTCGACCCCGAACTCGTCAGCGTCCTGCGGAAGTACTACGCCACCTGCCGCGAGAACAGCTGACCGCGGGGCCCGTGCAGCACCGCCACGAGCTTTCCCTCCCCCAGAAACATCACGGTCACCGCGGGCAGGCACAACGGCGCCTGCCCGCCGGCCACCTTCGAGAAAGGACAGAGCATTGGCTGTCAAGACGATCGACCCGCCCGGCCTTCCCAAGCCCGACGGATGGCGGCAGCTGGCCGTCGGCACCGGAAGCCGCGTGGTGTTCCTCAGCGGCCAGGTCGCGCGCACCGCCGCCGGTGAACCGGTGGGAACGGGAGACCTGGCAGCACAGACCGAGCAGGCCTATCTCAACATAGCCACCGGTCTGGCCGCGGCCGGCGCCACCTTCGACGACGTCCTGCGCCTGACCATGTACGTCGTGGACTGGTCGCTGCCCAAGTGGGCCGACATCACCGCGGGCGCCGAGCGCGCGGCCGCCAAGCTCGGCGCCGACGTCATCCGGCCCACCACCCTTATCGGAGTCGCCACACTCGCCGAACCCGACTTCCTCATCGAAATCGAAGCGACAGCCATCGTTTCCTGACAGCAAAAACGTCCATGCTCGGCTCCCGGCCGGAACCTCCCCCGTTCCCCGGCCGGGAGCCGCTCGTATGCGGGTGCCGCAGCCTTCGCCGGAGCCGGCCGCCTTGCGGAAGAAGAGCCGCGTTCCGAGAGACAGCGAGCGGAGCAACCACGAGCGCGCCGGACATCGTCTGCCGGCAAGTGTGCGGATGGCGGTGCCGCACTCGGTCCCGACAGGCTACGGCGCCGCCGAATTCGGGGCGCCGCACGCCTTCACCATGGGGGGATGCCGGCGGCCCGGCAGGGCGGTCGGCTGTTCGCCGACGGTCGTGCGGGCCGTAGTGCCTGACGCCGCTTATGCTGGCCGGCGCTGCCTCGCGAGGAGGTCGTCGATCACCTTGGCCACCGTGTCCGGTGAGGGCAGGGCAGGGTGGTGGCTGACGGTGGCCGTGGACGGGTCGAAACCATCGTGCCACTCCGGCTCGTTGACGAGCCCCCCGTCCTCGCGAATCTGGGCGATGTTCCGCTGGACAGTCGGCTTGCGCCACATCCGGGCGCCCATGACCGGGAAGTAGACGACGGGGTAGTCCACCGACAGCGCCACCGTCAGCAGGCGGTTGGGCGCGGCGCCGGCCGCGGCCGAGGCGAGGGTGTGGGCGGTGGCTGGCAGGACCACGAGGATGTCGTGGTCGGCGGCGAGCCGCGACGGCTTGTCGGTCGGCCAGTCCACCGGGGATTCCCCGCTCACCACCCGCTCGGCGAAGAGCGCGAGGCTCTCGGGGGAACTGAACGAGGTCGCGGTGTGCGTCAGCAGAACCGTAAACGTGCTGCCCGCGATCTGCCGGCGCATCGCCTCGATATACAACGGAAGTCGGGTCACCGCAATGGATCCGGTGCCACCGATGAGTATGCGTTTCCCGGCTGTCTCCGGCGAGTTCTGAATTCCCATGCCCCGATGATGTCGCCGCCGTCCCGCCACCGGTCAATAGCGGAAACGCGCGCACCAGAGGGAGTCCGCCGCGAGTCCAGCGGCGGTCCAGTGCGGGCTAAATCCTTCGGCCGCCCATACGGTCCGACCGTATTGAGACCGTACGCCGCCGCTGCCTAACGTCCGTCTGCGTAAAAGAACTCGAAGGCCCGCCAGGGCATCTGACGAAAAGGGGCGGACGTCGATGGAGGATCTCTTCGCGGAGCTGCGCGGCGATGAGCGCGGCCACCCTCGCCTGGACGAGGACCGGCTGCCGGACCTGAAGCCGCAGCCGGAGCGGCGTCACGAACCGTTCCCGCTCACCGACATCCAGCAGGCGTATCTGATCGGCCGGCACAAGGGCCTGGAGCTGGGCGGCATCTCCAGCCAGTACTGCCTGGAGTTCGACTGTCCCGGTCTCGACGTGGACCGGCTGACCGAGGCCCTGCGGAAGGTCGTCGCCCGGCACGAGACGCTGCGCACGGTGGCCGGGACAGGCCAGACGCAGCGGATCCTCGCCGAGGACGAGGTGGAGCCGTATCTCATACGCACCACGGATCTGCGCGGCCGGCCCGCCGAGGAGCAGACTGCCGAGGTGGAGCGGATCCGCGCCGAGCTGACGGAGCAGGTGCTGCCGGTGGACCGGGCGCCGCTGTTCGACATCCGAGCCACGCTGTTCGACGGCGACCGCGTGCGGCTCCACCTCGCCGTGGACCTGCTCTTCCTCGACATGCGCAGCCTCTTCCGGCTGCTGGAGGAGTGGCGCCGGTTCTACGACGACCCGGCGTGGCGGCCGGAGCCGCTGGAGCTGTCGTTCCGCGACTACGTGCTGGCGCAGGAGGAGCTGCGCGGCGACAGCCTGGGCCAGGAGGCCGCCGCGTACTGGGCGGACCGTCTGGCCACGCTGCCGCCCGCGCCCGAGCTGCCGCTGGCCGCGGCGCCCGAGCAGCTCGGCACTCCACGGTTCGTACGGCACCGGGCGGTGCTCGCGCCGGAGCGCTGGGAGGCGCTGCGGGCGGCGGCCGGCCGGCACGGGTTGACCCCGTCGGGGGTGCTGCTCGCGGCGTACGCGGAGGTGGTGCGGACCTGGTCGCGGCGGCAGGAGTTCACCCTGACCGTCACCCAGTTCCACCGGCTCGGGCTGCACCCTCAGGTCGAGGAGATCATGGGCGATTTCCTCTCGCCGAGCCTGCTCGCCGTCGGCGGGCGGCCCGAGGAGACGTTCGAGCGGCGGGCGCGGGACGTGCAGCGGCGGGTCCTGGAGGACCTGGCGCACTGCACGCACGGCGGCATCCGGGTGCTGCGCGACCTGGCCCGCCGGAGGGACGACGGCCGGACGTCGATGCCCGTGGTCTTCTCCAGCACGCTCGGCGGCGGGGAGGGCGTGCCCCAGGCCACCCACCTGGAGTCGTTCGGGGAGCTGGTACACGACCACAGCCGGACTCCGCAGGTGTGGCTGGAGAACCAGATCCTGGAGCTGAACGGCCGGCTCTCCGTCAACTGGAACGCGGTCGAGGGCCTGTTCCCGAAGGGGACGCTGGAGGCCATGCTCGAGGCGTATGTGACGCTGCTGGACCGGCTGGTGGACGACGAGTCGGTGTGGGGCGCCACCCGCGGGATCGTGCCGCTGCCGGCCGCGCAGGCCGAGGAGCGGGAGCGGGCCAACGCCACGGCCGAGGACATCCCGCCGGCGCTGCTGCACGAGCTGGTCACGGAGGCCGCCCGGCGCCGCCCCGACGCGGTGGCGGTGATCACACCTGGCACGGAGACGACGTTCCGTCAGCTGACCGAGGCCGCACACCGGATCGCGTACCGGCTGCTGCTCGGTCCCGGTGCCGGGCCGAACGAGATCGTCGCGGTGTCGATGCGTCCGGGCGCCGCCCAGATCTCCGCGCTACTCGGGGTGCTGCACACCGGTGCCGCGTATGTGGCCATCGACCCGGAGCTGCCCGAGGAGCGGCGGCTGAAGCTGCTGGCCCGATGTTCGGCACGGGCCGTGGTGACCGAGCCGGACCTGCGGGACGCGCTGCGCTGGCCGCGGGGCGTGGCGGTGGTGACCCCGCACGACGAGGCCACCCTGGAGTGTTCCGCCGAGGCGCCCGAGCGCCGCCAAGCCCATGACGACCTGGCGTACGTGATCTTCACCTCGGGCTCCACCGGCGAGCCGAAAGGCGTGATGATCACCCACCGCAGCGCCGCCAACACCGTGCAGGACATCAACCGGCGTTTTGCCGTCGCCGAGGACGACCGGGTGATGGCGCTCGCCCCCACCGGTTTCGACCTGTCGGTGTACGACATCTTCGGCGTCCTGGGCGCCGGCGGCACCGTCGTCGTGCCGGACCCGGCGCGCGGCAACGACATCGCCCACTGGTCGCAGCTCATCGGCCGCTACGGCGTGACCATCTGGAACAGCGTGCCCGCGCCGATGCGGATGTGGATCGACTCGCTCGGCGACGGGGGCGTACCGCACGGTTGCCGGCTGCGGCTGGCCCTGCTGAGCGGCGACTGGATCCCGGTGGACCTGCCGAACCGGATCCGGGAGAAGATCCCCGCGATGCGGGTGGTCAGCCTGGGCGGTGCCACGGAGGGCTCGATCTGGTCGATCCACCACCCGATCGAGACCGTGCGGCCGGAGTGGTCGAGCATTCCGTACGGCAAGCCGCTGGCCAACCAGACCATGCACGTGTTCAATCAGTGGCTGGAGCCGTCCCCCGTCGGGGTCACCGGCGAGGTCCACATCGGCGGAACCGGCGTGGCCCAGGGGTACCTGGGCGACCCCGAGCGCACCGCCGAACGCTTCCTGGTCCACCCGGTCACGGGGGAGCGCATCTACCGGACCGGCGACCTCGGCCGGTACCTGCCCGGCGGCGACATCGAGATCCTGGGCCGCGAGGACTTCCAGGTGAAGATCAACGGCTACCGGGTCGAGCTGGGCGAGATCGAGGCCGCCCTCCTCCGCCAGCCGGAGGTGCGCACCGCGCTCGTCACCGCGCCCGCCCACGCCCGTACCGGAGCGCGGCAGATTGCCGCGTACGTGGTGCCCGAAGCCGGAGCGGACCCGGACCCGGCCGCGCTGCGCGAGGCGCTGGCCTCCCTCCTGCCCGGCTACATGGTGCCCAGCCGCTTCCTGACGCTGGACGCCCTGCCCTTGACGGCGAACGGGAAGATCGACCACAAGTCGCTTCCCACGCCGTGGAACGACGACTCCGACACCGCCGCCGACCGGGTGGGTCCGCGCAGCCGGCTGGAGGAGCGGCTCTTCGCCCTCTGGTCCCAGCAGCTCGGTCACGGTGACTTCGGCGTGGCGGAGGGCTTCTTCGACATCGGCGGCGACTCCCTGCACGCCGTCGGCCTGCTCGCGCTGCTGCGCACGGAGTTCGGCCTCGGTGCCGACAAGGAGCAGGAGATGGTCGAGGGGCTGTTCATGAACGCGTCGATCGCGTCGTTCGCCGAACTGATCGCGTCTGTCGAGGAGCCCGCGGCGTGACCGCCACCCCTGATCCCGTCGCGGCGGTCCGCGAGTGGGAGTACGTGATCGTCGGAGCGGGCTCGGCCGGAGCCGTGACCGCCGCTCGTCTCGCCGCCCGGGACTCCGGGAACGTCCTGCTGCTGGAGGCCGGCTGTGACCAGCCGCGCCCCCGGGACCGGGCCCACCCCTTGGCCGACGCCGGCCGGCTCGTGCTGGCCGGCTACAACTGGGACTACCGGGCCAACCTGCGCACCAGCAGCCGCTTGGAGGACCTGGTCCGGGGCGGCGACGCCCCTGGCGCCCGGGGCCGTACCGGAGAACCAGACGCCACGGGAGCCGGCGCGGCTGGCGGCCGGGCGGCGGCCCGGGCCCTGTGGGAACGCTTCCCCTACCAGCTCGGCAAGATCGTCGGCGGCGGCTCCGCCGTCAACGGCGCCATCGCCCTGCGCGGGCTGCCCCGCGACTTCGCCGCGTGGGAGGCGCGCAGCAACCCGGACTGGTCGTGGGAGCGAGTGCTGCCGTTCTACAAGGACATCGAGAACGACGCCGACTTCCCCGGCCACCTCCACGGCGACAGCGGCCCGCTGCCGATCCGCCGCACCCCACGCGACCGGGTGCACGAGCTGGACGCGGCGTTCTGGGAGGAGTGCAACCGACAGGGCCTCGCCGACCTGCCGGACCTCAACGCGGGCGACGAGGCCGGGGTCGGCCCGATCCCCGGCAACTCGGTGGACGGCGAACGCGTGGACGCCGCCACCGCCTTCCTCGCCGGCGCCCGCGGCCTGCCCAACCTCCAGCTGTGCACGAGGATCCGGGTCACTCGGGTGCTGTTCGAGAAGAACCGGGCCATCGGCGTGGAGGCCGAGCTGGACGGGCAGCTCACCACGATCCGGGCGCGGCACGTCGTGCTCAGCGCCGGGGCCGTCGGCACCCCCGTCATCCTCCAGCGCTCGGGCATCGGCGGTGCCGGACTGCTCCGAGCGCTGGGCACCACCCCCGTGGTGGACCTGCCCGGGGTGGGCCGGGACCTGGTGGACCATCCCTCGGTCGTCATCTGGTCCAAACCGGCCGACGGGGTGTGCAGGCCGGGCCTGCCCTGGCGGCAGGTCGCGGCCCGGATGAGCAGCGGCTTCGACGACGACGTGGACATCCAGGTGGGACTGCTCAACAACGTGGAGAGCCACACCATCCCCGGCTTCGTGGACCGCCTCGGCTGGCCGCTGGTCGTGGGCATCTCGGTGATGCTGATGCGCCCGCGCTCCCGGGGGCGGGTCTTCCTCGACAGCGCCGACCCGTACGCCGCGCCCGTCATCGAGCTGGGCCTCGGCACCGACGCCGAGGACGTGGAGCGGCTCTGCCACGGCGTACGCCGGGCCTGGAGCCTCCTGCGCTCCCCCAGCCTGGCGGGCCGGCTGCCCCGGACCCAGTTCTGGAGCGACCGGATGGTCGCCAGCGACGGGGTGGTGCGCAGCGGCGTCCGCCACATCATGAACCCCGGCTGGCACGCGGCCGGTTCGTGCCGGATGGGGCCGCACACCGACCCGTGGGCGGTCGCCGACCAGGAGGGCCGGGTGCACGGCACGGAGAACCTGCGGATCGCCGACGCCTCGCTCTTCCCGACGATCCCCAGCGCGCCCACCAACCTGACCGCCCTGATGCTGGCCGAGAAGCTGGCCCGGAGCACGAAGGAGTGACCGTGCAGCCTGCATCCAGCCCCCCGGTGCGGCTCTACTGCTTTCCGCACGCCGGGGCGACCTCGCTGGTCTACCGGGGCTGGCAGCCACTGGGCGAGCCGCACCTGCTGGTCCGGGGCGTGGACGCGCCGGGCCGGGGAACGCGCCGCCAGGAGCGGAAGGCCGCCGGCTTCCACGCCCTGGTGCGGTCCATGGCCGAGCAGGTGGTGGCCGACCTGCTGGCCGAGCGGGAGCGGACGCCCGGCCTGCGCTGGGCGACCTTCGGCCACAGCTTCGGCGCGACGATGAGCCTGCCGGTGGCCGCCGCAGTGGCCCGCCAGGTGGGTGTGGCGCCGGTACGGGCCGTGCTGTCGGGGGCGGTACCGCCCCGGCTCCAGCGGCCCGGCGAGCTGCTCGCCTCCGTGCCCGACGAGGAACTGCTCGTCCGGACCGCCGCCGACGGAGGTACACCGCCCGCCGTGCTGGCCGACCCGACGATGAGCCGCATCCTGCTGCGGATGCTACGGGAGGACGACGCCGTACGGGCCGAGTTCGCGCAGGAGGCCGCCGGGCTGCGGGTGGACTTCCCGCTCACCCTGATCGCCGCTCGGGAGGATGTGCATGCCCCGCCGGAGAAGGTCTGGCCGTGGTCCGCGCACAGCTCGGCCCCGACCCGCCAAGTGGAGATCGAGGGCGGCCACTTCGCGGCCGTACAGCACCCCAAGGAAACCCTGACGATCATCACCGACGACACCGACCCCCGGGAGGGGTGACCGCATGGCGCGCAGCAGGTACGAGGCGGAGCACGAGCAATTCCGGGAAACGTGCCGGGAGTTCCTGACCCGGGAGGTCGTGCCGTACCACGCCCAGTGGGAGCGGGACGGTATCGTCAGCCGCGAGGTGTGGCGCAAGGCCGGGAAGGCGGGGTTGCTCGGCATCGGCGTGGACCCCGAGTACGGCGGGGGCGGCGAGCCCGACTTCCGCTACCCGGCGGTGTTCGCGCAGGAGATCATGTGGGCCCGGGCGACGGCGCCGGGGTTCGTGGCGCACAACGACGTCATCGCCACCTATCTGGCCGAGCGGACCACCGAGGAGCAGCGCAAGCGGTGGCTGCCCGGGCTCTGTTCGGGCGAGCTGATCGCGGCGATCGCGATGAGCGAGCCCGATGCGGGCTCCAACGTCGCCGACATCCGCGCCACCGCGGTCCGCGACGGGGACCGCTATGTCCTCAACGGGCAGAAGACGTTCATCACCAACGGCGAGAACGCCGACGTCGTCGTGGTCGCCGCCAAGACCGCCCCCGGGCGCGGGGCCCAAGGCATCAGCCTGCTGGTGGTGGAGCGCGGCATGCCCGGTTTCACCCGCGGCCGGCGGATGGAGAAGATGGGCTGGCATGCCAGCGACACCTGCGAACTGTTCTTCGACGACTGCCGGGTGCCGGCGGAGAACCTGATCGGCAAGGAGAACGCCGGGCTGGCCTACGTGATGGCCGGGCTGCCCCGGGAGCGGCTGAGTATCGCGACCGTGGCGGTGGGAGCGGCCGAGCGGATGCAGGCGGACACCCTGGAATACGCGCGGACCCGGGAGGCGTTCGGCCAGACCATCGGCAGATTCCAGCATAATCGGTTCCAACTCGCCACGATGGATACCGAACTGACGATCGCCCAGGTCTTCCTGGACCACTGCATCACGGAGCTCAACGCCGGGCGGCTGTCGGTGACGGACGCCGCGAAGGTGAAGTGGTGGACGACGGAGCTCCAGGTGGACATCGCCAACCGCTGCCTTCAGATCCACGGCGGCTACGGCTATCTGAAGGAGAGCGCGATCTCCCGGGAGTGGGCCAACAGCCGTGTGCAGACGATCTACGGCGGGACGACGGAGGTGATGAAGGAGCTGATCGGCCGGTCCCTCGGCCTGTGACCGCCGCACCCGCCCGGGCGGGTGCGCGGCACACCAGGACCGCCCACCAGTACGCGGCACCGCCCCGCCGCGCCACGGCACCGCTCGCCGAAGACCGGCGAGCGGTGCCTGTGTGTGCCCCGGAGGGCGCAGTGTGCATCGGCGCCTGCGCGTGCGTCGGGGGTGCCGTGTGTACCGCTGGCCGGGCGTGCGGGGGGAGCGGGGCCCGGCCCCAAAACGGCACCCATTGTTGCGATTTCGGGAACCGGCCGGTGTAATGGCGGCGTGGAGCAGTCCCCGACCATCGCCCAGGCCCTGTCCGAGGTCGGTCCCCGACTCAGGCGGCTGCGCACCGCTCGCGGTGTCACCCTTGCCGCGCTGTCGGAGGCCACCGGCATCTCCAAGAGCACGCTGTCGCGCCTGGAGGCGGGCCAGCGCCGCCCCAGTCTGGAACTGCTGCTGCCCATCGCCCAGGCCCACCAGGTGCCCCTCGACGAACTGGTCGGCGCCCCGGAGGTGGGCGATCCACGCGTCCGGCTCAAGCCGCTTCCGGTGAACGGCAACACCGTGCTGCCGCTGACCCGCCAGCCCGGTCCGTTGCAGAGCTACAAGATGGTCCTGCCGGCGCGCCGCAACACCCCGGAGCTGTGCACCCACGAGGGGTACGAGTGGCTGTACGTGCTCTCCGGGCGGCTGCGCCTCATCCTGGCCGACCACGACCTGGTGTTGGACCCCGGCGAGGTGGCCGAGTTCGAGACCCGGCTGCCGCACTGGTTCGGCAGCACCGGGGAGGGCCCAGTCGAGGTCCTGAGCATCTTCGGCCGCCAGGGCGAGCGGATGCACGTACGCGCCAGGCCGACACGCCGAGTGCCCGCCTCCGGCGCATGAGCCGGAGACGGGCACGGAACGGAGGCGGCGCCGTGGCCATCGCCCGGGATCCCGTCGGCGCGAGCGTTGGCCGCGGAGGTCACGACCACATCGACAGCACCCGCGTACAGCGTGCCGAACCGGTGGGAGGCACGAACCCTGGCGGCACAGGCGACGCTGGGCGCGCGGGTCAGGACGCGGGGACGGGCGACCCGGCTGACCGGTCGGCGGCAGCCCGGTGCTCGGCGAGGTCGCGCTCGATCTCCTCGTCCACCAGGTCGTGGTTGAGGGCGAAGGCGGCTGCAGCCCCCATACCGGCCGCGGTGACGGCCTGGGCGCGCGAGTCCACCACATTGCCGACGGCCCACAGGGCGGGGCGGCTGGTGCGGCCCGCCCTGTCGGTGACGAGCCAGCCCTGCTCGTCCTTCTCGCAGCCAAGGCCGTCGAAGGCCGCGTCGTTGGGGGTCATCCTCGGGAAGAGGAACACCGCGGCGCACTCCAGCGTCCGCCCGTCGGCGAGTTCCACCGCGTGGAGCCGTCCGTCCTCGCTGAGCAGGGTGGACACGGGCCCCTCGGCCACCTTGACCCCGCGCGCGTCCATGCGCTCCCGCTCCTCGTCGGTGAGCCGCCGGCTGTGCGGGACGTACACGACGTCGCGCGACCACTGACGCAGCAGCAGCGCCTGCCCGGGGGAGGCAGGGTGGACGCCAAGCACGACGATCGGCTGGTCGCGGACCTCGTAACCATGGCAGTACGGGCAGAAGTGCACGTCCTCGCCCCACAGCGCGCGCAGGCCCGGGATCTCGGGCAGCTCGTCGCGCAGCCCCGTGGCGAGGACGACGTGGCGGGCGTCCAGCGTCGCGCCTCCGGCCAGCCGGACCACGTACCCGCCGGTCTCGCCGGCCTCCACCTGGTCTACCTGACCATTGATCAGGACGGCGCCGTAGCGGGCGATCTCGGCGCGGCCGGTCTCCAGCACGGTGAGCGGGGGGAACCCGTCACGGGAGAGGAAGCTGTGCATGTGGGCCGAGGGAGCGTTGCGGGGCTCCCCGGCGTCGACGACGGCGACGGTGCGACGGGCCCGGGCGAGGACGAGCGCGGCGTTCAGCCCGCCCGCCCCGCCGCCTATCACGATGACGTCGTACGAGGTTCGGTCGGTCGTGTCGTTGTAAGCGCCGGTCATGGCGATCACCTCCGCCGCAAGTGTGTGGCGCGGGATCAACACGGGCAATTTTTGTTGCCGTTTCCGGAACACGGCCGGCGGGGCGAGGCCAGGAGAAGTGCACCGAATGGTGTGCCGTTCGGAAACTCGTCGCTGCAACTCACGCCGCATATCTGCAACGCCGCTGCATTTGGCCTGGAGGTTGCAGGTCAGTCGCCTTGATCCCGGTGGGTACGCCTTGCGGGCGTGAAAACAGGCTCTTCGGTCGCTTCCGTGGGTGGGGTTATGCGGTTTGACGGCCTGGTAGCTGGGGGCGGTGGCCGCCGAGGCTGAGCATGGCGAGTGCGATGAGTGTGGTGGGGTCCTTGAAGCCGAAGGCCATGCGGGTGATCAGGCGGATCTTGGTGTTCATGCTCTCGACGAGTCCGTTGCTGAGGCCGTGCTCGGCGGCGGCGGTGATGGCGTCCCGGTACGTGATGATGGCGCGTGCAGTTTGACGAAGGGATCCAGGCGGGACCGGCGGGCCCACTGCACCCAGTCGCGCAGGGCCTCGGCGGTGTCGGGGCCGCACTTCAACGCCAGCCGAAGGCCTTCCTTCAGCAGATATGCGCGGTGCAGGACAGGGTGGGCCTTCGCGATGAACTCCAATTGCGCGCGCTGGCGTTCGGTCAGGTCCTCGGGGTTCTTCCAGAGCGCCCAGCGGGCCTTCTTCGGTGACTTCGACCCGGGGTGGCGCGTCCCTTGCCACCGCGCTCGGCGTTCCAGACCTCGCGGCGCACGGCATCGAGCGCGTCGGTGGCCCACTGCACGACGTGGATGGGGGCACCCCCGGGCGGAGCCTGGGAGAGGGTCCATCACCCGCACCGCCTGCGGGCAGCGCTCCGCGACGACCGTGGCAATCCAGTCCGCGGCATCCGCGGACACGTGGGTGATCTCCGCGGAACGCTCAGGTCCGAGCAGGTCGAAGAACGAGCGCAACGTCTGCTTGTCCCGGCCGGCCGCTGCCCGCACGAGCCGGCCGCTGTCGTGGTCGACCACCACGGTCAGGTACTTGTGGTGCCGCTTGTAGGAGATCTCGTCGATGCCGATCCGAGTGAGGCCCGCGAGCAGGTCCACGCGCTGTTCGACGTCGGACCACACGCGGGCGCGGATGCCGCCGACCGTGCGCCAGCCGATCCTCGGCGGCTGGATCACCGTGGTCTTCGAGCAGTGCGTGGCC
>NZ_JBVHLF010000101.1:10621-22398 GCF_055559155.1 Kitasatospora sp. NPDC024654 | reverse complement strand
CAGGGAGCGTGAATCCCTCGCAGGTGTGCGCCCCGGGAGCGAGCCAGCGCACACCTCAACCGTGATCGGCTACACCACACAGCGGGACGCCATCGCCCTGGTGGTGGCGGCACTGCCGCAACACCGACCGGACCGCGGCCGCCGGACCGCGGCCCGGCCTTCCGGGTGGGCGAGGACCGCCAGGATCCGGCGGTCGTCCGGCGACGCGACGGCCCTGAAGGCGCTGGTCCCGACCGTGCGCGGCACGCCCGCGGCGGCGTGCCGGTGGGCAAGCCGCCGCCGTGGTCGCGTGCTCGACGCCGTCGGCGGGCGGTAGGGGTCGCTTTGCCGTGATGATCGGTGTATGGGTGTCTACGTGGGTTCCGTTCCACCGGGGCGTGCTGCCGAGGCGGGTCACGAGCCGGATGACGCTCCTCACCGGAAGTCCCGGGCCATGCCGTCCCAGGTCGCGGCGGACTCGGCGGCCGGCAGGGTCCCGCCGCCGGCCGGGCGGATGCTCCGCGGCGCGCCGGTGGATCCGCCTCCCGTGGGGCCGTGGCAGTCCGCCCCGCCCGCCCGCGCCCGGCCGGTTGCCCGCGGTCTCCGGGGCAACCGGACGCACCGCCGCCGGAGCGAGCTGTGAGGCTGCCAGGCCACGGCGGGGCCGCCCGGCGCAGTACGACGAAGCGGGGCGGCACCCCGCCGCGGGTGCCCGCCCCGCCGGCCTGGATACGCTGGCTGCCGGCCATCTACGTCGCGGCCATCCTCGCGCTGGAGCCGATCACTCCCGTGCAGTGGCCGGTGAGCTTCCTGCTCATCGCGCTGCCCGTCATCGCCGCCTACGCCCACGGTCCCGCCAGCGTCGCCGCCATCACGGTCTTCGCCGTGGTCTTCGAAGGGGTGCTGGCCGGCACCCCGTGCTGTGCGGACCGTTCCGTGGGCTATCTGTGGGAGCGCCACTACGTGGCCTCCTACGTCTCTACGGCGTTGGTCGGGGTCCTGGGCACCGTGCTGGCCGCCCACCGGACGCGCCGGGAACGCACCCTGGCCACTGTACGCTCGGTGGCCGAGACGGCGCAGCGCGTGCTGTTGCGTCCGGTACCCCGCGTCCTGGGCCGCGTCAGCATCGAGACCCTGTACCTGTCGGCGGCCGCGGAGGCCCGGATCGGTGGCGACCTGTACGAGGCGGTGAGCACGGCGCACGGCGTGCGGCTGGTGATCGGCGATGTCCGGGGCAAGGGCCTGCTCGCGGTGGAGACGGCCGCGGCGATGTTGGCCGCCTTCCGCGAGGCCGCCTACGACGAGCCCGACCTGCCCGCCGTCGCCCGCCGACTGGAGCGGAGCATGAGTCGCCGGGCCGGCCAGCTCCCCAGCAGCGAGGAGCGCTTCATCACCACGGTGCTGGCCGAGATTCCCGCTGACGAGCCGGTGGTCCGCATCGTCAACTGCGGTCACCCCCCACCACTGCTCATCTGCCGGGGCCGGGTCAGCGAGCTGGACCCGTCCGATCCGTCACCGCCGCTCAACCTCGGCGTGCTCCTCGGCGGCGACTACCACGTCGACGTGCGGCCCTTCCGCGTGGGCTCCCAACTGCTGCTGTACACCGACGGCGTGACCGAGACCCGGGACCGCACGGGAGCCTTCTACCCGCTCATCCAGCGCGTCCGCGACTGGACCGCCCTGCCGCCCCGGGAGCTGCTGAACCGCCTGCACCAGGACCTGCTCGCCTACAGCGACGCCGGCCTCGACGACGACATCGCCGTCCTGATCGCGTACCAGCTCCCCGACGAGGAGCAGGGCGGTGACGGCCGAGCCGACCCGGGGTGAACCACGACCTGTGGCGGCTCACCCCAGGGGGCGTCGTCACACCGGGTTGCCGCTCGACCCGGCGGACGTGATGACATGGGGGCATGGAGTTGCGGGAGCTGCGGGCGTTCGTGGCGGTGGTGGAGGAGGGCGGGCTGTCGGCGGCGGCGCGCCGGCTGCACGTGAGCCAGCCGGCGCTGTCCCAGACGGTCAGCGGGCTCGAGCGGCAGCTCGGCGTGAAGCTGCTGGTACGCGGCAGCACCGGTGTGCGGCCCACCGAGGCCGGGACGGCGCTGCTCGGGGAGGCCCGGGCCGTACTGGCGCGGCACGACCAGGCACTGCGGGCGATGGCCCGGTACACGGAGGCCGGGGGCGGCGCCCTGCGGATCGGGATCCCGCTGGAACTGCCGTCGGGGCTGCTGGATCCGGCGTTGGCGGAGCTGGCGGAGGCCTTCCCGGACAGCCGGGTGCGGGCCCGCCACCTGTCCACCGCCGAGCAACTGGCCGCCCTGCGGGCCGGTGAGCTCGATGTGGGGCTGCTGCGGGAGCGGCCGACCGGTGCGGAGTTCGACGCGCTGCTCGTGGTGCGCGAGCGGCTGGGCGTGCTGCTGGCCACGAAGCGGGCCGCCGAGCTCGTCGGGCCCGACGGTGTCGCGCTCGACGCGCTCGTCGGACTGCGGTGGGTGGGGTTTCCGCGTTCCGGCAGTCCCGCCTGGTACGACGAGCTGACCGCCGTGCTGCGCGGCCACGGACTCGATCCCGGTCCGCAGGAGCCGGAGGGGCAGGCGTTGATCGCCGAGGTGAAGCTGGCGGGGGTCGCCGGGGGCCGGGCCTTCGCGCTGGCACCGCATCACTGGCAGCAGCCGCTGCCCGCGCACGTGACCTGGTCACCGCTGGTCGGGCACCCGCTGGTGCGGAGGACCTGGGCGGTGTGGCCGGCCGATTCGACGCGGCGTGACCTGGGCCGGTTCGTCGCCGCACTGGACCGGTCCGCCCGCCCCTGACGCTGGGGGCCGGGCCCCGGACGGTGCTGGGTGTCCTGCCGGACGCCCCGGGCCGCTGGCACGCGGCCGGGACGTCCGACGGGCCGCGCGGGTCAGACGGCGGTACGGCCGCCGTCCACGGGCAACAGGGCGCCCTGGACGAAGCTCGCCGCGTCGCTGGCCAGGTAGGCGATCGCCTCGGCGATCTCCTGCGGCTCGGCCGGTCGGCCGGCCGGGGCCTGGGCGGCCAGGACGCTGAGGTCCTCGCCCATGCCAGCGGTGCCCTCGGTGCGCACCGGGCCGGGACGGACGGCGTTGACCCGCACCCCGCGCGGGCCGTACTCCGCGGCCCAGGCCTTGGTCAGCAGCTCCACGGCCGCCTTGCTCGACCCGTACAGGGCCATGCCCAGGGCCCCGTACGCCGCGACCATGGTGCTCACGTTGACGATCGCACCAACGCCCCGCTCGGCCATCGCCGGCGCGAGTTCCGCCACCAGGTGGAACGGCGCCTTCACGTTCAGCGCGTAGACGGTGTCGACCTCGCTCTCGGTGGCCTTCTCGGTGGGCCCGAACGGGTAGATGCCCGCGTTGTTCACCAGGATGTCGACCCGGCCACCGCCCAGCTCCACGGCCCGCCGGGCCAGTTGCCGCACCGAGTGCGCCTCGCGCAGATCGGCGGCGACGAAGTCGGCCTTGCCGCCGCGGGCGCGGATGGCGGTGACCACGGAATCGCCGCGGGAGCTGTCGCGGCCGGCGACCAGTACGTGCGCTCCCCGCTGGGCCAGGAGTTCCGCGGTGGCGGCGCCGATGCCGCTGGTGGCTCCGGTCACCAGGGCCACGCGTCCGGTCAGATCAAGCGAACCCATGAGGTTGTCCTCCGTGTCGAAGAGGTGAGGATCGCGTTCGTGCGGCGGTGCCGCGTCCGCTGCCCCGCCGGCTCGTGCGCGAGCTGACATGCGGGAAAAGTGCCACATCCGCCGCGGGATTCCGTTCTCGTCATCGGCGATTCCTGGGGCCGTCATAAGTTCGGGGGAGTGCGGAACGGCTGTGCTCCTCGCGGGCGGCGCCGGCGGGCCCGTGGCCGGTCACAGGGTGCGTGCGGTCATAAGGAGAACGGATGGCCCCTCTTGGTGACTCCTACGGTCAGGGTATGACGGCCGGCTCGCACCGCGCGGGGACCTGAACCGGGGAGCCGGGCGGGCCGCGCCTACGACGGGCTGGTGCCGGGCGCCGGCCCGCTCGGCCGGAACGTCGCGGATTTCCGGCCGAGCGTGGCGACACGCCGGCTGATCAGGAGGACGGGGAGGGCAGGGACGTCAGCCAGTCGGTCAGGAGCCGGTTGACCTCGGTGGGGCGTTCCTGCTGGATCCAGTGTCCGCAGCCGTCGAGGAGGTGGGAGGAGTGCAGGCCGGGCAGGGTGGTGGGGTACGCGGCGATCGCGTCGGCCAGCCAGGTGGTGGAGGCGTCCAGGCCGCCGCCGACGAACAGGGAGGGCTGGGTGACGGGGGCACCGTCGAATTCGGCGAGGTCCTCCCAGTCCCGGTCCATGTTCCGGTAGCGGCTCAGTGCCCCGCGCAGGCCGGTTCGCTCGAACTCCCCGGCGTAGAAGTCGAGGTCTTCCGCGCTGAGCCAGGCGGGCCGCCGTCCGGCGGGGAACCGGTCACGAAGTGTCCCGTCACGGCTGACGAAGTGCGGGTCGGGTGCGCCGACCGCCGGCATGGTGTCGGCGGACAGCGCGGCGTAGAAGCCCGCGAGCCAGCCGCGCACGTCGGGTTCGATCTCGGCCTCGGCCCGGCCCGGTTCCTGGAAGTAGGAGACGTAGAACTCCTCGTCGCCGCCCATCCGCGCGAAGGTCTCGCTGGGCCTCGGCCCGCTCCGCGGGAGGTAGGGAACGCTCAGCAACCCCACCGCGCGGAAGACGTCCGGCCTGACCAGGGCGGAGTTGGCGGCGATGGTCGAGCCCCAGTCGTGGCCGACGATCACCGCGGACCGTTCACCCAGGGCACGCACCACCGCGGCGTTGTCCTCGACCAGCTCGAGCATCCGGTACGCCGCCGCGTCCTCGGGTTTGGCGGAGCGCCCGTACCCGCGGACGTCGATGGCGACCGTGTGGTACCCGGCCGCGGCCAGTGCCGGCAGTTGGTGGCGCCAGGAGTACCAGGACTCCGGGAACCCGTGCACCAGCAGGACCAGCGGCCCGGTGCCCTGCTCCACCAGGTGGATCCGGCCGGCCGGCGAGGGGACCAGCCGGTGAGTGAGGCCCGTGGCCGATGGTGACATGAATCCTCCCGGGAACTCGATCAGCCGTGCGCCAAGGGCGGGCCGGTGCCCCGCCGTTCGACGGCTCACGCCGATCTTGCTGCGCGCGGCGCGCGGAGCGCGAGGTCTGTTGCCACTTCGGCAAATCAGCCCGGGGCGGGCGGATGCGATGCCGCCAGCGCGGTCTGACGCTCAGTCGGAACAGGGCGTGCGGAGGCTGAGAGCCGAACTCCGGGGGAGCAGGACGATGGTGACGAGTGCCAGGGCGATGCCGCAACCGGCGAGGTACCACGGGCTCGAGGGCCCGGTGTGGTCGGCGAGGAGGAGGCCGAGCTGTGGGCTGGTGATCAGCCCGATGTTCATGACCGCCGAGTACAGGCCCAGGTTCCTGGACTCCCTCCCGGGGTGCGACACCTGGGAGACGTAGTGGATGAGGCCCGGGAAGAGCATCATCTCGGCCGCCGTCCACAGCAGTGTCGCGCCCACCAGCGCCGGGCCGGACCGGACCGCACCCATCAGGACGAAGCCGGCCGCCGCCAGGGCGTACCCCGTGACCAGGGACCCGAACGCACTGGTGTCGCGCATCGCCGTGTTCAGCGGGATCTCGAACAGCACGATGCTCCCGGCGCTGACCGCGAAGATCAGTCCCACCCACAGGCCGGAGAGGCCGAGGTCGTGCACGACGTACACGCTGAGAAAGGTGAGCGGTAGGGCGTACGCGCAGTGGATCGGGACGCTCAGCACGAGGATGGTCCAGAACCTGGCGTCACGCCGGTCGGTGCCGTCCCCGGGGGCGGCCGGGTCGGGTCGGGTGGCCGGCGGCGCACCGGTAGCGGGACGGGAGACGAGGTAGAGCGCCGCGGCGAGGACCGCGAGGGCGTTGAGCCCGAAGAGGACGGTGGGCCGCCAGACGAAGACCGCGGCGCCGACCACCGGACCGACCCCCATGCCGAGGTTGATGGCGAGCCGGTTGAAGGAGAAGGCGATCCTGCGGTCCCGTTCGGAGGACTGGTGGATGGTCTCCAGGTAGGAGGCGGGCATGAAGATCTCGTAGCAGAACCCCCAGACCGTGGTCGCCGCCATGAGCACCCCGGGTCCTCGGACGAAGGGCAGGCACCCCGCGGTCACCGCGTTGCCGGCGAGACCCGCGGCCATGACGGTGCGGGGTGGCAGCGCCCGCAGCAGCGGACCCGAGCACAGGTCGGCGGCGAGCGCCCCGATGCCGTAGAGGGCGACGATGAGACCCACCTGGGGGCCGGAGTACCGGTTCCGGCCCACCAGGTAGGCGGTGAGGAAGGGGAACGCCACCGCTCCGGTCTGGAGGATCAGAGTGGTGACGAACAGGACCCGCAGTGCGGGCCCGAGCCCTCGCACCCCGTCGAGTGTGCGGCGCAGCATCGGCATCACACCAGGTAGACCCGGTCCTTGAGGTCACGGACCCGGGTGTAGTCCGCGAGCATGGCCTCCAGGGTCGGCCCGGTCAGGTAGACGCGCATGGTGCAGGTTCCCAGGTCCACGGTCGGCCGGATGCGCTGGCCCGGCGCCACGTTCAGGACGGTCCGGTGCACCGTCGGCAGGGCGTTGATCCGCCGGACGGTGTCCTCGTCGATCGCGCGGACGACGCCCGCCACGCTCGTGGCGACCGTGTAGCCCATGGCCGGCTGCCGCCGGGTGTAGAGGCGCCCGGCGTGGTCCGCCAGGAACGCCTCGGGCTGGGCGTAGGCCATGGCGACCAGGTCCGCCTGGTTCTGCCCGAGGCACACGTCGTGCAGGTCCGGGTGCATACCGCCGCTGAGGCGGGCTCCCGTCTCGACCAGCGTCGGTCCGGCGGAGGTCAGCTTGACCTCGCTGTGCGCGGCGCCGTGCCGGATGTTCAGGGCGTCCAGCACCGTGCCGACGTAGGCGACGAGTTCCGGGACCGGGTCGGCGCCCGGCGGCAGCAGGATGTCCTTGTCGTACAGGTTCTTGCCGTTCACCAGCGTTTTCTCGTACTTCCAGACGCTGCTGACGAAGTGCCGGCCGTTGCGGCTGACGGTGTCCACGATGTACTCGTCGCCGTCGAGGTAGGACTGGACCAGCACCTCGGTGTTCGGCAGGCCGAAGGCGTCCCGGGTGGACAGGACGTCCCGCGCCGCGCGCCGGACCTCGTCCAGGGCGGAGCAGATGACGACGCCGTCGGTGTTGCAGGAGCTGAGGGGCTTCACCACCACCGGGAACGTGCCGTGGTCCTCGACCCAGGCGAGGACGGACTCCACCTCCGCGCTCTTGAACTGACTGACCGACCGCACGCCGGCCGCGCGCAGCGTCTCCATCATGGTGAACTTGTTCCGGCGCGCCCCGGAGAGGCGTGATCCGTTGCCGGGCAGTCCCATCAGCTCGCTCAGCCGGTCGGCCAGTGGTACTCCGGGTTCCTGGCCGGCGATGACACAGAGTGGGTCGTAGGCGGCCAGCCGGCGGACCGTCGACTCCTCGTCCGTGTGGACGACGTTCTCCAGGTACGCGGAGGGATCCGGCGGCAGCCAGGAGGGGATCGGCTCCGGGGTGCTCTGGACGTGGACCACGGAGATGCCTCGGCGGGCGAAGGCCGGGGGAAGTGAACTCGCATTGTAGTAGCCGTCCACGATGACGGCGGTGGGAGCGCTCGCGGGCATGGAACATCCTCAGCTGGTCTCGAAGGTGGAGGAACCCGCCGGGGCCGAACGGTCCTCAGGGGCGGGCGTCCTGGGCTCACGGGGGAGCGGACGGGATCCGCGGGGAACCGCGCCCCCGGGACCGGGGCGCGTCCGCCGTGCCGTGACGTCGGCCGGACCCACCGCCCTACCCTCGCGCGGTCGCCCCGTCCAGCCGCGCGACGGGACGCACCACGTCACCGCGGAGCGCTCCGGGCAGCTCACCGGTCGCGGCCGGGTCCGCGCCAAGCGAGGTGATCCGGTTGTGTTCGTCGACGAACACCACCTGTGGCGTCGCCTGGCCGGCCTCGGCCTCGGGGCACATCCGGTAGGCGATGATGATCACCAGATCGCCGACGTTGATCAGCCGCGCCGCCGCGCCGTTGATGCCGACGACGCCGGAACCCTTCGGCCCCTCGATCAGGTAGGTCGACAGCCGGTTTCCGTTGTTGACGTCGACGATGTCGACCTTCTCGCCGGGCAGCAGGCCGGCGGCGGCCATCAGGTCTCCGCAGAGCGTGAGCGATCCGACGTAGTGCAGATCGGCCTGGGTCACGGTGGCACGGTGGACCTTGGACTTGAGCATGGTCAGGTACATGGTGTTACTCCTCGGGGCGGGCTTGCGGTCGTCGTTGTTCGACGGAGGGTCGGTTCGGACGGGCGATCGGTTCGGGCACGCGATCAGGTCGGACGTTCGATCAGGTCAGGCACCACTCCAGCACCGCCATCGCGCCGTAGAGCTTGTGAGCGGCCTGCTGGAAGGCGATGCTGCGCTCGCCGTCGAGCACGTCGGCGTCCACCTCCTCGCCCCGGTGCGCCGGCAGGTCGTGCATGAAGACCGCCGACGGGCAGCGGTCCATGAGTGCCGCGTTCACCTGGAACGGGCGGAACACCCGCCGCCACTCGGGATCGTGCTTGGTGGTGCCGGTGGTTTGCCAACGGGTGGCGTAGACGACGTCCACCTGCGGCGGCACCTCGTCCATCTGGTGCCGCTCCTCGATCAGTGCGCCGTGCGCCGCGGCGTACTCCTGCCCACGACGCAGCGCGGCCGAGGGCAGGCCGTACCCGGGTGGGGTCCGCAGGTGCAGTTCGGCACCCGCGTAGCGGGTCAGGGCCAGCGCCAGTGCGACGGCGGTGTTGTTGCCCTCGCCCACGTACAGCACGCGCAGGCCCTCCAGCCTGCCGACGGTCGTGAGCATGGCCGACAGGTCGGTGACGCCCTGCGTGGGATGTTCGTCCTCGGTCATCGCGTTGACCACGGACATGGTGCCCCACGCGGCGATCGCGCGGAGTTCCCGGGCGCTCGCCGAGGTGCGCGCGACGAGGCCGTCCAGCATCAGACCGAGCACCCGGCCGGTGTCGTCCGCGCTCTCACCGGTGTTCTCCTGCAGGTCGTTCGGGCCGTAGGCGATCAGCTGGGCGCCCAGCCGCAGCGCGGCGACGGAGAACGCGGTGCGGGTCCGAGTGGAGGTGGTGCGGAAGTACGTTCCCACCACCCGTCCGCCGAGTTGCCCGGTCAGCGGGACGGCGCCGCGCGCGTGGTCGCTCGACCGGCGCACCAGCGCGTACAGGTCGTCGTCGGACAGGTCCGCCAGGGACAACAGGTGGCGTCGGCCGGCCGGTCGGGACGGATCCGTGCTGTTGGGGAGTGCTCGTGACGTCGCTCGTGGCATGGGGGCCTCACTCACTGTCGGGGCAGCCGACGGCCGCTGGGGTGGGTGTCCGGGGGCGGTCCCGGGGAACCGGCTCACGGTGGTCGGTACGGTGTGCGCCGCCAGGCCGATCACCCGTCGCCGCCGGTGCGGTCGGCCAGGCGGGCGAGCAACCCGGCGGCCGGCTGGGCGACGACCGGGGGGCGCATCATGCCGTAGTGGTCGGCCCGCACGGTGGCATCGGTCCACGGCGCGGAGGTGAAGCGCCGCCAGTCGGTGCGGGCGACGCTGCCGTCGAGCAGGCTGCTCTCGGCGTAGACGGCGTGCAGCGGTGCCCGGACCGGGGTGGGCAGCCAGTCGCGGAACAGCGCGGTCTGGTGCCGGATCAGCCGGAAGTGCCCGGGGAACGCGGCCGAGTCCGCCGGCGTGCCCATCGGACGCGCCCGGTCCTGAACCACCTTCAGCAGTTCCTCGTCCACCGCGACCCCATCCGGTACCAGGCTCAGGACCTCGGCGAGGAGCGCGCCGTGCCGCTCTTGGAGGTCGGCTCCGTAGCCGGCGCGCAGCGCCATCCGCACCGACTCGCGGTCGCCCAGGGGCTCGGTGCCCACGCCGCAGTCCCACATCTCGACGAAGTCCAGTTCGATGCCGCGCGACTCCAGCTCGGCGGCCACCGCCAGCGCGATCAGGCCGCCGAGCGACCAGCCGAACAGCGCGAGTCGCCGTGCGGGCACGAGTGCGGTCAGCTCGTCGGCGTACCGCACGGTCAGGCTCGCGACGTCCGGCGGCTCCTGGCCGGCCCCCGCCACCGTGGCCGACCGGACTCCCCAGACCGGCACCGACGGCGGGACCAGGCGCAGCAACGGCTGGTAGGCGAGCAGGGATCCGCCGAGCGGATGCAGCACGACCAGCGGCAGTTGCCCGGCCGGCGCCGGGCCGCTGCCCGCGGCCGTGGTCAGCGGCACCACCAGGCCGCGGTCGGCGGCGTCCCGCCCGGCTCCCCGCGCCGGCTCGGCGCCGAGCGCGTCGGCCATCGCCGCCAGCGTGCGGTGGCCGAAAACCGTCTGGAGCGGTAGCCGGGTGCCGAACTCGGCCTCGACCTGCCGCACCAGACGGCCGGCGAGCAGCGAGTTGCCGCCGAGCGCGAAGAAGTCGTCGCCGTCGTCCACGCCGTCGCGCCCCAGCAGCCGGGACCAGATGAGCGCCAGCCGGCGCCGGGCGGGCGTCGTGGGGCCGACGGCCGGCGCCGCCTCGGACCGCGTCCGCGCCAGCGCCACCAGGCGGGCCGCGTCCAGCTTGCCGCTGGCCGTGCGCGGAAGCTGCGGCAGGACGGCGAAGGAGGCGGGCACCATGTAGCCGGGCAACCGGGTGGCCGCGAACGCGCGGACCCGGTCGGTCGTCGTCGCCGGGTCGGCCAGTACGAGGCCGGCGTGCAGTACCGCCGAGGGGCCGCCCTGTCCGATGACGACCACGGCGGCGTCCGAGACGCCGGGGGCGGCCCGCAGCACGCCGGCGATCTCCGAGGGCTCGATCCGGTAGCCGCGGAGCTTGACCTGCTCGTCGCGCCGGCCGAGGAACTCCAACGTGCCGTCACCCCGCCTGCGCACCAGGTCCCCCGTGGCGTACCGGCGGGATCCGTCGGGCGCCTCGAGGAAACGTTCGGCCGTCCGCTCCGGCTGGCCGGCGTAGCCGAGCGCGAGCTGCGGGCCGGACAGGTACAGCTCGCCGGGGAAGCCGATCGGTACCGGACGCAGCCGGGAGTCGAGGACCTGTGCGGTGACTCCGGCGAGCGGCCGGCCGATGACCGGTTGCGCGTCCGGGGCCTCGATGAGGCAGCCGGTGGCGTTGATGGTGAACTCGGTCGGCCCGTAGACGTTCACCGCGCGCACCTCGGCCGAGGCGAGCCGTCGCCACAGGCCGGCCGGCACCGCCTCGCCGCCCACCACCAGCACCCGGGGCGGCCGGCCGGGCCGGTCGAGCAGGCCGGCGTCGGCCAGGGCGGCCAGGTGGGTCGGCGTGCCGTCGACCGCGTCGATGGCGTGGTCCCGCAGGAACCGGACCATCGCCTCGGGGTCCGCCCGCACGGCGTCGGGCACCGGGTGGATCGTGTGCCCCGAGCGCAGCAGTTGGGTGCCCTGCCACGAGGCGTCGAAGGAGAACGGCGCGTTGACCGCCACCCGCGCGTGCTCGGGCAGCTCACCGTAGACCAGCCGGTCCATGGCCTGCCCGAACGCCGTCAGGCTCAGGTGCCGCACCGCGACCGGTTTGGGGTCTCCGCTGGTGCCCGAGGTGAAGACCAGGTAGGCGGTGTCATCGGGGGCCACCTCGGCCACCGGAGCGGTCGCCTCGTCGTCGGCCCGGGGGGGGGGGGGGGGGAGAGGGGGGGCGGGGGCCCTGGTGGAGCGGACGCAAGGCGCGAACGCCCCCGG
>NZ_JBVHLF010000101.1:1389-10611 GCF_055559155.1 Kitasatospora sp. NPDC024654 | reverse complement strand
GGCGCCAGAGAGAAAAAAAAGGGAGGCGGGACCCTCGGGCGCCCCCCCCACCATCGAGTCGCTCCCCTCGTCCCCGCCCCTGGCCCCCCCCCCCCCCCCCCCCCCCCCCGGGACCCGGGCCACGTCGGCGAAGGCGGGCAGGCCGTCGGTGTCCGCGTCGACCAGTACCGTGCGGATGCCGACCGTGCCCATCATCCGGCGCAGCCGGTCCTCCGGCAGGTCCGGGTCGAGCACGGCGCAGACCGCACCGGCCGACCAGGTGCCGAAGAGCGCGCCGATCTGGGCGGCGGACCTGCGCATGGCCACGCCGACGACGTCCCCGGGCATCACCCCGGCGGCCGCGAGGGCCGCACCGACCAGATCCGCCTGGCGGACCAGGTGGTGGTAGCTCAGGACGTCCTCACCGTGCACCACGGCCGGCCGGTCGGGGTGCCGCGCGGCGCGCTCGCGTACCGCCTCGGGCAGGGTGACGGCGCTTCCCCCCGCCAGGGCGGGTCCGGTCTCCCACGGTCGCAGCAGCGCCGCCTGCCGCCCGTCGTCGAGTGGCAACTCACCCACGGCACGGTCCGGTTCGGCACACAGACCCGCCAGCAGCACGACGACGGCGTCGGCCAGGCCACGGACGGTCTCCCGGTCGTACAGCTCGGTGCGGTACTCCAGGAAGCTCGGCACGTCGGGGGCGGTGTTGAGGTGGAACGTGAAGTCCGACTTGGCCGTCCCCGGGTGCAGCGGCAGGCGGCTCACGCTGACGCCGGACAGGCGCAACTCGCCCGGATCGTAGTGCAGTTCCAGGGCCACCTGGAAGAGCTGCGAGTGCCCGGCGCCGGGCCGTCCCAGCGCCGACACGATCTGGTCGAACTCGACCGAGGAGTGGGTCATCGCGTCGAGCACCGTCACCTGGGCCTGCCGCACCAGCTCGGCCGCCGGGCCGGCCTCCTCGACCCGCAACCGCAACGGGACCGTCTTCATGAAGTAGCCGACCAGGTCCTCCGCCTCGGCCTCGGAGCGCATGTTGACCGTGCTGCCGATCACGATGTCCTCGGTCCGGGCGAGCTTGGCCAGCACGGCGGACACCGCCGCGGTCACCACGGCGAACGGCGAGCTGCGCAGGGCTGCGGCGGTGGCCCGGACCCGCTCGAACCAGCCGTCGTCCAGCGGCAGTTGGTGCCGCTCTCCGAGCTGGTCGGGATAGCCGGACAGCGGACGGTCGGTCGGGATCGTCAGCCGCTCCGGCAGATCGGCCAGCTGGTCGCGCCAGTACGCCAGGTCGGAGAGCGCCACCGGGCCGTCGGGGGGAACCTCCAGGGAGCGCTGGGCCCGCACCGGATCGCCCTGCGCGACGGGCGGTGCGGTGCCCGCGTACAGGGCGCCCAACTCGTCGAGCAGCACCCGGAAGCTGTCGCCGTCGGACACCAGGTGGTGCAGGACCAGGACGAGCAGCCACTCCTCGTCGGCGCAGCGGATCAGGCACGCCCGGGCCAGCGGCCCGGTGCCCAGGTCGAAGGTGCGGCGTACCGCGTCCTGCGCGGCCCGTTCGCCGAGCCGGCGCGCCTGCGGGCGGCCGCGCAGGTCCAGCTCCTCGAGGGGGAACGGGCCGGTGGGCAGGGTCGTCCCGTAGGGCAGGCCGTCGCGCTCCAGCACGGCCGAGCGCAGCGCCGGATGACGCCGGTACAGCTCGTCCAGCGCTCCGACCAGGGCCGCGCGGTCCAGCGGCCCCTCCAGGCGGAACGACTCGGCCTCGTTGTACACCGGCAGGTCCGGGGCCATCGCGCAGGCGAGCCACATCGGGCGCTGGATCGCGGGCAGCGTGGAGAGCGCCTGGTCCGTTTCCATGGTCGATCACCTCTCAGGGGGCGAGCGGCAGCGTGTGCCGGCCGCCCGTGCTTTCGCGCGGGGTGGTGCCCGTCGCGGTGCGGGCGGTGGTGGGTGCTGGGACGACCGGCCGCTACCGGCTCGCGGCCGGTGCCGCCTCGGCCGCGACGGCGGCTCTCACCAGTGCGGCCTGTTCGGCGAGGGTGGGTGACTGCATCATCCGGGCCGCGTTCACCCTGACCCCGAAGCGCGCCCGGATGCCCTTGACCATCCGCATGACCTGGAGCGAATGACCGCCCAGCGCGAAGAAGTTCGCCTCCGGGCCGGACGGTGGCACGCCCAGGACGTGCTGCCAGACGTCGGCCAGCGCCCCCATGGTCGCGTCCTCCCAGTCGACCGCCCCGGACGGACCGTGCACGGCGCCGGACACGGCCGTCCCCGGGGCGGGCAGTGCGCGTCGGTCGATCTTGCCGCTGGGCGTGCGCGGCCAGACGTCGACCCGGACGAAGACACCGGGCACCATGTGGCGCGGCAGCCGGACCGCCGCGTGGGCACGCAGCCGCGGCTCGTCGAAGGGGTGGTCCCGGTCCGGGCGCACGTACCCGACGAGACCTTGCTCCGTACCGTCCAGCCGGGGCACCACCACGGCGCCCGCCACGGAAGGGTGTTCCTGCAACCAGTTCTCGATCTCGCCGAGTTCCACCCGGTGGCCCCGGATCTTCACCTGGTGGTCGGCCCGTCCCAGCAGTTCGAGCGCGCCGTCGGCGCGCATCCGCCCGAGGTCGCCGGTGCGGTACAGCCGGTCCCCGGCCGACCCGAAGGGGTCGGCGACGAAGGACTCGTCGGTGAGCTCGGGCCTGCCGTGGTAGCCGCGCGTCACACCGCCGCCCCCGATCCACACCTCACCGCGTTCGCCCACCGCGACCGCGCGCATCCGCTCGTCCAGGACGCGGACCGTGGTGTCCGGCAAGGGGCGGCCGACCGGGACGGCGTGCCGGTCGGCCGGGGTGACGTGGTGAGCGGTGGACCAGACCGTGGTTTCGGTGGGGCCGTAGATGTTCCACACCGAGCCGCACCGCGCGACCAACTCCGCTGCCAGCGAGGGCGCGAGCGTCTCTCCGCCGCACAACGCCACCCGGAGGCCACCGGTCCACCCGGCGTCGAGGAGCAGCCGCCAGGTCAGCGGGGTGGCCTGGAGGACCGTCGCGCCGCTGCCGGCCAGCAGGTCGCGCAGCGCCTCGCCGTCGAGCACCTGCTGCTCGGTGGCGACCTCCACGGTGGAGCCGTGGACCAGCGGCAGGAACAACTCGACGAGGACGGGGTCGAAGGAGGCGGAGGTCACCGAGAGCCAGACGTCCCCCGGCTCGGGCCGCACCACCGCGCCCATCGCGAGGACGCCCTTGACCAGGCAGCGGTGGTCCACGGCCACACCTTTGGGGCGCCCGGTGGAGCCCGAGGTGTACATGATGTAGGCGAGGCCGTCGGTCGTCGCGGCGGGCGTCGGCCGACCGTCCCGGGGCGGGCCGGCGACCGCGCTCCGGGCCGGCGGTTCCGGCTGGTCCAGCGTCAGCACATCGGCGGTGCCGGCTCGATCGGCGAGCCGGGCCACGGTGAGCGTGGTCGCGGCACCCGAGTCGTGCAGCATGTGCTCCTGCCGCTCGCGTGGGTAGGCGGGGTCGACGGGGACGAACGCGGCTCCCGAACCGAGCACGGCCAGCAGCGCGACCGGCAGCTCCACGGACCGGTCGACCATCACGGCGACCACCTGCCCCGGGCCGACGCCGCGCTCCGCGAGCCGGGCCGCCGCCCGGCCGCCGGCCTCGACCAGTTCCCGATAGCTCAGCGACCGGGCACCGCAGCGCACCGCCACCCGGTCGGGGGTGCGGTTCGCCTGTTCGGCGACCAGCTCGTGGAGCCCGCGCCGCGGCCACGGCGGCGTCGAGATCGCATCAGACATCCCGGATTCTCGGCTTTCTGGTAGGTGGGACGTGGAACCCGTACGGCACGGGGCCGGCGCGTGCAGGGGACCTCCGGCGGTCAGCCGGGCACGCCGGACACGGCGAGGCGGTCGGCCCGCGTCGGCTCCTCCAGCGCGGCCGGGCCGTAGCTCTCCCGCACCCAACCGGGCTGGTACACCGAATCGAGGTAGCGCTCGCCGAGGTCCGGGGAGACGGCGACCGCGGTGGTCCCGGCGCCCGGCCGGTGCTCGGCAAGCCAGCGCGTCGCACCGCTGACCACGGTCCCGGTGGAACCGCCGAACAGGTAGCCGTGGCCGGCCAGCCGGTGGCAGGTGCGCAGGGTCTCCGGCTCGGGAACGAGCACGACATCGTCCACCAGGGACTCGTCCAGCATCAGCGGCCGAACCCCCGCGCCCAGCCCCGGGATCAACCGCGGTCCCGGCTGTCCGCCGAAGGAGACCGAGCCGACCGAGTCAACGGCGACGACGGTGACCTCCGGTCGCGTCTCGCGGAAGTAGCGGGCGCAGCCCATCAGCGTGCCGGTGGTTCCGGCTCCCACGAAGAGCACGTCCAGGTCCGGGAACCGCTCTGCCACGGCCGGCGCGGTCTGCCGGTAGTGCGCCATCCAGTTGCTGGGGTTGGCGTACTGGTTCAGCCAGACGTAGCGACTGTCGGCGGCGCACAACTCCCTCACGTGGGCCAGCCGCGCACCGAGGAAACCGCCGTCGGCGCTGGGTTCCACGACGGTGTGCACCTGGCCGCCGAACGCTTCCATCAACTGCCGGGTCGTCAGGTTGCACCGGGTGTCGGTCACGCACAGGAACCGGTAGCCGCGGCTGGCCGCGATCATGCTGAGTGCCACGCCGAGATTGCCCGAGGAGGACTCCACGAGGATGGAGTCGGGCGACAGCAGGCCGTCGCGCTCGGCCGCGTCCACGATCGCGGTCGCGGCCTTCAGTTTGATGGACCCGGCGAAGTTGAAGCCCTCGCACTTCAGGTACAGCGGAACCGCGAGGACGGTGCCCAGATCCACGTAGAGATCATCGACGTTGAAGTCCTCGGGGCGAGAGACGATCGGCACGGAAAACCTCCATTCGAAACGGCAGGGCGGGTTCGAACGGCGGCTATCCGTAGCGGCGCAGCTCCGAGTGGAAATCGTCGATGACGGTCAGCCGGCCGGCGCGCCGGACCTCGTCGTGGACGTGCTTGCCGACCGCGAGGTCCAGCACACCGAGGCCGAACGGGGAGAAGATGACCGGGCGGTCCGTGGGGATCTCCACGGTGCCGCACATCACGTCGTACAGCGTTCCCGTCACGAACTCACGGTGGCCCACCCGCTGTTCGGCGAGGTGTGGCGAGGTGTCCGCCTTCAGGCAGTGCTCGACGTCGTCCAGGATGTTCGTGGAGCCCAGCACGATCTCCGGGGCCAGATCGCGCAGGGACACGTGCAGCACCAGGGGATTGTGCGCGAACCAGTCCGTCTCCGTGACGTGCGGCACCGCGGCGACGGTCGCGAACACCACCAGGTCCGAGGACCGGATCAGTTCCTCCGCACTGCGGTGGACGGTGATCCGGCCGCCGCCGGCGGATCCCTCGAGATAGCCGCGGAAACCCTCGGAGTGCTCGGCGGAGAGGTCGTGCACCCCGACTTCCTCGAACGACCAGCCGGTGCCGACCAGGTGGGTGTGGATGTAGCGGGCGATCAAGCCGCTGCCCACGAAGCCCACCCGGGTGGGGCGGCCCCGGTCACGGCTCAGCCAGTCCGCGGCGAGTGCCGCCGAAGCCGCGGTCCGGACCGCGCTGATGACCGAACTCTCCAGGCAGGCCATGGGATATCCGGTCTCGTGGTCGTTGAGGATGAGCACCGCCGAGGCCCGCGGGATCCCCTCCTTCACGTTCTCCGGAAAGCTGGAGATCCACTTCAGCCCGTCCACGGCGGACTCCCCGCCGAGGGAGGCCGGCAGGGCGATGATCCGGGATGTCGGGCGGTCGGGGAACCGCAGGAAGTACGAGGGCGGATTGACCGTGTCACCGGAGCCGTGCGACCGGTAGGTGGACTCGACCAACTCGGCGATCTTCTTCTCCTGTCCGGCCAGGACTTCCCGCACCTGGGCGCCGGAAATCACGCCGAACGAAGGGACCGCAACGGGCATGGAAAACTCTCCGATTGGGGTGGTTCTGCTTGGACGGGGCTACGAATGAGCGAAGCGCCGGAAAGGGTCCGCGCACCGTCTGCTCGCGCCGCGTACGGCGGATGCGAGGTGTCGGCCGCCCGTACCGGCGCGCTGTCGCGCCGGACACGGGCGTGGACGTGGACGTGGTGACCCGCCACCACGTCGGTGAACGCATGCGCGTGGTTCCGTTCCTGGAGGAGCTCCGCTCCTCGCTCGGGACGGGTCCCTCCAAGCGCAGCCGGTCGAGCGGGTGGTGTTCCCGGCGAGAACGGCGGGGTCCGCTACCTGGACGACCCGACGAGGTCGGTCTCCACTCGTCGGGTCGTCCACTCGGCGCCGAGGAGCCTGGTGCTGTCGTCGAGGGCGATCGCCAGGCGCAGGAGATGGGCGCGGTTCCTGACCCCCGTCTTCCCACGGATGCGGCGCAGGTAGGTGTCCACGGTGTGGGGGCTGATCTGCATGCGCCGCGCGATGGACTGGTAGGTGTACCCCTCGGCGAGCAGGCCGAGGACTTGCCGTTCGCGGTCGCTGAGTGAATCGCCGCAGGCGATGGTCTCACTGTCCACGGTGTGCCGTCCCTCCCGCGAGGACCCGGTGGTACCAGCGTGTCTTCCCGACTCGTCCAGGGCTGTCACGGCGAGTGCCGGGGCACCCGCTGATCAGCGGCCTCCCCAGCCACTGTCACCGGTGCCGTCCGGGACGACGAGGTGCGGGGCCTGACCGGCGTCGACCGTGGCGTGCTGGACGACGGAGCTGTGGCCGCCCCAACCGGTGTCGGTGGGCGGCAGCGCCCGCGACGTCGTGGGGGCGGGCGCCGCGATCGCGGAGACGGCGACGGCGAAGGCGGCGGCGGTCAGGGCGAGTGCGGTGGCGGCGATGCGCGGGCGGTTCATGTGGCGAACTCCTCGGAGAACGTGGATCTGCTCCGGCAGTCCCGGTCCGGGACTGCCTCCTGACCAACAGCATGACCAACACGGGCCCCGTGGGCCACACGAGGTCCCACTCACCAAGCTGCACCACATCAAGGCGAGGAGGGGACAAAAGCACCACGAACCCCAGATACTCCGTCAAATGCCCGGTTGATCTGGTTCGTTGAGCCGATGTTGTGGACGTGGAACGCCGGGTGGGGGAGTGGTCGTCACGCGCCGGACCGTGAGTGGACGTCAGCAGCCGTGGATCGATGAGCCCTCGTCAGGGCTGCGCTGCCCCGCGGACCGACAGGACCAACAGCACGCAGGGCGCGTGCGCCTCGCTCAGCGTGGTCGTGAAGCCCGCCGGCGCGTAGAACGCGGAGCCGACTCTCAGCCGGAGACCGAGCGGTCGGCCGGCGGACGGTGGGACGGGGTGATCCCGTGGCGGCTCGACGTGCGCGTGGCAGCCGCCACGGACGGGGAGTAACAGGAGGTCGGCCTCCCCCGGGAGCGAGCCGCCGCTCCTGCCCGGTGGCACCGACCGGAAGGCGGCGTCCACCCCGGCCCCCAGCCAGGCGCCCAACCCCGAGGTCAACTCGGTGGTGTTCGCGTCGCGTTGCAAGCGGGCGGCGAGAACGTCGGCCGCGGTCGGCGAGCAGGTGGTCCTCGGTCCGGGGGGAGCGAGCCTGCCCAGCACCGCCTCGCCGCCCCGGGGCCACACCAGCGCGGGGCTGGTGCCCCGGGACACCGACAGGCACAGGGCGATGTCCCGCAGGAACGTCTCGATGCCGTGGCCGGCTGACTCCATGTCCGACTCCCCCTCCGCTCTCCGCCTTCTTCCTCCGGTGCGGGAAGCGGACGCGTCAGTCGTGAGCCCGGGGAACCCAGACCGACGTTCCGCTTCCCGCACCGGAAAAGGAGAGCGGACGCGACCAGTGCCTCACCCGACGCGGGAGCGGGCATGACGACCGCTCACGGGTCGGGCTGTTCGGTCTCCCGCGCACCATCCTTCCGGGCCCCGCGCCCGGTACGGTAGCAACGGGATCCCGGTACCGGGCGGAGAGCTCCGCCGAGGAGGTGCCGGTCAGGTGCTGATGTCGGACGTCTCCTGGAGGTGGTCCGGAGCGAGCAGGCCACGGGAGGCGGCGAGCACCCCGGCCTGGAAGCGGCTCTGGGCTCCGAGCACGGCCATGATGTCGGCGATGTGCTTCCTGGCGGTCCTCAGTGACATGCCGAGCCGGCGGGCTATCGTCTCGTCCTTCACGCCCGCCGCCAGCAGTCGCATGATGGTCCGGTCGATGTCCTTGGCGACCGCCTCCAGGCCGTCCGCGGCCGCCTCGGAGAAGGGCTGCGCCTGGGTCCACGTCTGCTCGAAGATCGAGCACAGGTACTCGATGATCGACGGCTCGCGGATGACGACGGCGCCCCAGGTCGCGGAGTGCTCCGGGATGAACGCGACCTGCCGGTCGTAGACGATGAGCCGGCCGAACAGTTCGTGAGCGGTGCGGTATTCGGCGCCCAGCGTCGACAGCGCGGCGACGTACGCCTGGCTGGGTCCGTTGAAACGGGCGGTGTGGTGGTAGAGCGTGCGCATCCGCACCCCGCGCGACAACATCGCCCGGTCCCGGGTGAGAGCCTCTTCGAGCACCTCCGGGACCCGGTTGCCTCCCGGCTGACTGGCCAGCATCTCCTCCCTGCAGTCCGCCGAGGCGCGCGTCAGCGCCACCCGGACCTCCTCCTTGCGGGGGATCACCTCGATCTCGGACGTTCGGCGCAGCCCCTCCAGGTAGTGGCTCCGCAGGCTGCCGAACCGCTCGCGGATCTGCTGCAGCCGCGCCTGCTGCTGGTGGATCGAGCTCTCCAGGGACGCGGTCCTCATCGACGCCACCAGATCGGGATCGACCGTGCGCAGCCGGTCGGGATCATCCGCATCCGACCGGAGTAGTCCCATCCTGGTGAGCGAGTGCAGGGCCGTGGCGACCGCCTCGGGCGTCAGTCCCAACTCCCTTGCACCGTGCTGGAGATCGATCTGCTCGTGCTGTGCCGCCCATCTGTAGACGGCCATCTCTTCACTGCTCGGCTCGATGCGGTGGCCGAGCGGCACACCGTCGTTGGCCAGTGGCATGTTCTGTCCTTACCTGGTCGCGCGCGGGCCGCACGGCACCTCGTGCGGCTCCCCTGCCGAGAACATCATCTGCCCTGGTCATGCGGCAAGTTGGTACTCGCGGAGGCGTCGCCGTGTTGGTCACAGTCTCGTAATGCCGTGGGGGGGGGGGGGGGGGGGGGGGGGGGGGGGGGGGGGGGGGGGGGGGGGGGGGGAGGGGAGGAGGGGGGGGGGGGGGGGGGGGGGGGGGGGGGGGGAGTGGG
>NZ_JBVHLF010000101.1:0-1379 GCF_055559155.1 Kitasatospora sp. NPDC024654 | reverse complement strand
CGCGTTCTCCCCCCCCCCCCCCCCCCCGCCCCCCCCCCCCCCCCCACCCCCCCTTCCCCCCCCCCCCCCCCCCCCCCCCCCCCCCCCCCCCCCCCCCCCCGCCGGCTGGGCGGTTCGGGCCAGCGCGCGCGGCGGCGGAGGACGGCGGCCCGAGCACGGCCAGGCGCACGACGGTCACCAGCGCGGACGTCGTGCCGAGCACCAGCGTCCCGCTCGTCCGTGCGGCCGCGTGCCGGGATGACGGAGGATCAGGAGCGTGGCCGACGTGGTGAGGTGGGGAAGGAGGAACGGGCCGCCCGCCGCGAGGCGCGCGCGGCCGGGATCGGGTGCCCGCGGAAGGTGCGTCGGCGGTTCGCCTCGGTGCTGAGGACGGCGATGACCAGGAACGGGACCGGAGTGGGCGCTGTGGGCGGCCACCGAGCACCCGACCGGCGGTGCCGGTCGGGTGCTCTTGTGGATGTCACCCACGCCGCCCGCCCCTCCAGCGGCCCGCGCCCACGTGCACGCGGTGGCCCCGGTGGTGCGCGCGGCGCTGGACCAGGCCGGGCTCACCCTCACCGACGTCGGCGCGGTCGCCGTCACCACCGGGCCCGGCCTGTCCGGCGCCCTGCAGGTGGGGGTCGCGGCCGCCAAGGGGTACGCCTTCGCGCTCGGCGTCCCGCTCTACGGCGTCCACCACCTCGCCGGCCACGTCGCCGCGGCCACCCTGGACGGTGGCCCGCCGCCCAACCCCTGTGTGGTCCTGATCGTCTCCAGCGGACACACCTCACTGCTGCTGGCCGGGGGTGCCGCTCCTCCGAGGCCCGTGCCCTGACTGCCAGTAGGCCACCGGTGCCCACAGGGGTGTGGGTGCGGGGCCGGCCGTGCGTCCCGGCGGGCGCCGGTTGGGAAGACGATCGTCAGTCAGGAAGGAGGCGCCCCGCCAGGGGTGCGTCCGGTCGGCCGACGGGCCGGCCCCGCAACACACATGCTGAAGCACTAGAGTAGCTATTGCAAGTCATACGCAATAGTGTTCTCGTCGGCATGATCGTCACTGTCGACACCGAGAGGGGCCCTGTCCTGATGGGCACTTACACGCTGCCTGACCTTCCCTACGACTACTCCGCGCTCGAGCGGGCGATGTCCGCCGAGATCCTGGAGCTGCACCACTCCAAGCACCACCAGGCCTACGTCAATGGCGCCAACCTCACCCTGGAGCAGTTGGCCGAGGCCCGGGACAAGGACCAGCTCGGCGGCCTGGTCGGCCTGCAGAAGACGCTGGCCTTCAACCTCTCCGGCCACGTGCTGCACTCGCTCTTCTGGCAGAACCTCTCCCCGGAGGGCGGCGACCGCCCCGACGGCGCCCTCGGCGACGCCATCACCGAGCACTTCGGCTCCTT
>NZ_JBVHLF010000100.1:5909-22555 GCF_055559155.1 Kitasatospora sp. NPDC024654 | reverse complement strand
GTCTACGCGCTGCGAACGCTGCGCGGAGCAGTACGGCCGAACCTCTTCACCTGGCTGCTGTGGGCCCTCTCACCGCCCCCCCCCCCCCCCCCCCCCGCCACCCCCCACCCCCCCCCCCCCCCCCCCCCCCCCCCCCCCCCCCCCTCCGCCGCCCCCCCCCCCCCCCCCCTCCTCCCCCCCCCCCCCCCACCCCCAGGTCCAGGTGGCGATCCGCTCCGGGGACACCCCCGCGGCCGATCGCCGCCGCTTCCAGAGCCACCCGCCGGACATCCTGATCACCACCCCCGAGTCGCTCTTCCTGCTGCTCACCTCGGCCTCCCGGGAGGCGCTGCGCGGAGTCGACACGGTGATCCTGGACGAGGTGCACGCCGTCGCCGGCACCAAGCGCGGCGCCCACCTGGCGCTCAGCCTGGAGCGGCTGGACCAGCTGCTGGACCGCCCGGCCCGGCGGATCGGCCTGTCCGCCACGGTCCGCCCGGTGCAGGAGGTGGCCCGCTTCCTCAGCCCGCTGCGCGGCGCCACCGTGGTCCAGCCACCTTCCGCCAAGCGGTTCGACCTCTCCGTGGTCGTCCCGGTCGCCGACCTGGCCGAGCTGGCCCCGGCCCCGGTGGCCGACGACCCGGCTCGGCACTCCTCGATCTGGCCGCACGTCGAGGAGCGGATCGTCGACCTGGTCCAGGCCCACCGCTCGACCATCGTGTTCGCCAACTCGCGCCGGCTGGCCGAGCGGCTGTGCAACCGGCTGAACGAGATCGCGCTGGAACGGGACGGACGGCCCGCAGCCGAGGCGCACGCCCCGGCGCAGCTGATGGGCGGCTCGGGCGCCGCCAAGGGCGCGCCGCCGGTGCTCGCCCGGGCCCACCACGGCTCGGTCTCCAAGGAGCAGCGCGCCCAGGTGGAGGAGGACCTCAAGGCCGGCCGGCTGCCCGCCGTGGTCGCCACCTCCAGCCTGGAGCTCGGCATCGACATGGGCGCGGTCGACCTGGTGGTGCAGGTCGAGTCGCCGCCCTCGGTGGCCTCCGGGCTGCAGCGGGTCGGCCGGGCCGGGCATCAGGTCGGCGCGGTCTCCACCGGTGTGGTCTTCCCCAAGTTCCGCGGTGACCTGGTGCAGTCCGCGGTGGTGACCGAGCGGATGCGGGCGGGGCGGATCGAGGCGCTGCGGATCCCGCGCAACCCGCTGGACGTGCTCGCCCAGCAGCTGGTCGCGATCACCGCCCTCGACTCCTGGGACGTCGAGGAGTTGCTCGCCCTGGTCCGCCGGGCCGCGCCGTTCGCCGGCCTGCCGCGGTCCGCCTTCGACTCGGTGCTCGACATGCTGGCCGGCCGCTACCCCTCGGACGCCTTCGCCGAGCTGCGCCCGCGGCTGGTCTGGGACCGCGTCGCGGGCACCGTCACCGGGCGCCCCGGCGCCCAGCGGCTGGCCGTCACCTCCGGCGGGACGATCCCCGACCGCGGCCTGTTCGGTGTCTTCATCGTCGGCGCGGACCCGAAGAAGGGCGGCGGCCGGGTCGGCGAGCTGGACGAGGAGATGGTCTACGAGTCCCGGGTCGGCGACGTCTTCACCCTGGGCACCAGCTCCTGGCGGATCCAGGAGATCACCCACGACCGGGTCATGGTCACCCCGGCCCCGGGCGTGCCGGGCCGGCTGCCGTTCTGGAAGGGCGACGCGCTCGGCCGGCCGCTGGAGCTGGGCCGGGCGCTCGGCGCCTTCGTCCGCGAGCTGGGTGGCCTGCCCGAGCCGCAGGCGCACGCCCGGCTGCTCGCCGCCGGGCTCGACGACTGGGCGGCCGGTAACCTGCTCGGCTACCTGACCGAGCAGCGCCAGGCCGCCGGCCACCTGCCGGACGACCGGACGATCGTGGTCGAGCGCTTCCGCGACGAGCTGGGCGACTGGCGGATCGTCATCCACTCCCCGTTCGGCGCCCAGGTGCACGCCCCATGGGCGCTGGCCCTCGGCGCCCGGCTGCGCGAGCGGCACGGCCTGGACCCGCAGGTGATGCACGGCGACGACGGCATCGTGCTGCGACTCCCGGACGTCGATCTGCTCGACTTCCCGAGCGACGCGACCACCGCCGCCCCCGACGAGGCACCCGTCGGCGCCGACGCCGTGCTCTTCGACCCCACCGAGATCGAGCAACTGGTCACCGACCAGGTCGGCGGCTCCGCGCTGTTCGCCGCCCGGTTCCGCGAGTGCGCGGGCCGGGCCCTGCTGCTGCCCCGGCGCAGCCCCGGCCGGCGGACCCCGCTCTGGCAGCAGCGCCAGCGCGCCGCCCAGCTCCTGGAGGTCGCCTCCGAGTTCGGTTCCTTCCCGATCGTGCTGGAGGCCGTCCGGGAGTGCCTGCAGGACGTCTTCGACGTCCCCGGCCTGGTCGAGCTGATGTGCGACCTCGAATCGCGCGCCGTCCGCCTGGTCGAGGTCACCACCCCCGAGCCCTCCCCCTTCGCCCGCTCACTGCTCTTCGGCTACGTCGCCCAGTACCTCTACGAGGGCGACTCCCCGCTCGCCGAGCGCCGGGCCGCCGCCCTGGCGCTGGATTCCCGGCTGCTCGGCGAGCTGCTCGGCCAGCCCGAACTGCGCGAGCTGATCGACCCGGCCGTGCTGGCCGAGCTGGAGGCCGAGCTCCAGCGGCTCACCCCGGACCGCCGGATCAAGGACACCGAGGGCCTGGCCGACGCGCTGCGGCTGCTCGGCCCGCTCTCCACCGAGGAGCTGGCTGCCCGCGGCGCGGACCCGGACTGGGCCGCCGAACTCCAGGCCGCCCGCCGGGCCGTCTCGGTCCGGATCGCGGGCGAGCAGCGCTGGGCCGCGATCGAGGACGCCGGCCGGCTCGGCGACGCGCTCGGCACCCCGCTGCCGGTCGGCATCCCCGAGGCCTTCACCGAGCCGGTCCGCGACCCGCTGGGCGACCTGCTGGCCCGGCACGCCCGCACCCACGGCCCGTTCACCGCGCACCAGGCCGCCGCCCGGTTCGGCCTCGGCGCCGCCGTGGTCGCCGGCGCGCTGCACCGACTGACCGCCACCGGGCGGCTGGTCCAGGGCGAGTTCCGCCCGGTCGAGGCGGGCGGCGGCGGCGAGACCGAGTGGTGCGACGCCGAGGTGCTGCGCCGGCTGCGCCGTCGCTCGCTGGCCGCCCTCCGGCAGGAGGTCGAGGCGGTGCCGCCGCGCGCGCTGGCCGCCTTCCTCCCCCAGTGGCAGCACCTGGGCGGCCACCGGTTGCGCGGCGTGGACGGCCTGCTCCGGGTGGTCGAACAGCTCCAGGGCGCCGCCCTGCCCGCCTCGGCGTTGGAGCGGCTGATCCTGCCCGCCCGGCTGACCGACTACCGGCCCGAGCTGCTGGACGAGCTGATGGCCTCCGGCGAGGTGGGCTGGTCCGGCGCCGGCGCGCTGCCCGGCAAGGACGGTTGGCTCAGCCTGCACCTGGCCGACGCCGCGCATCTGCTGCGCCCCGACCCGCTCCCGCTGACCCGGACCCCGCTGCACGAGGCGCTGCTGGACGCCCTCTCCAGCGGCTACGGCCTCTACCTGCGCCAGCTGGCCGAGCGGGTGCCGGACACCCCGCCGGCCGAGCTGGCCGCCGCACTCTGGGATCTGGTCTGGGCCGGCTACGTCAGCAACGACACGCTGGCCCCGCTGCGCGCCCTGCTCGGCTCGGGCCGGACGGCGGGCGCCACCGCCCACCGCGCGCCGCGGGCCGTGCCACGCGGCCGCTACGGACTGCTGGGCCGTTCCCCGGCCCGGCCGGCCGACCCGACGCTGGCCGGCCGCTGGTCGCTGCTGGCCGAGCCGACCGCCGACCCGACCGTCCGGGCCGCCGCCCAGGCCCAGCTGCTGCTGGACCGGCACGGCGTGCTCACCCGTGGCGCGGTCCAGGCCGAGCGGCTGCCCGGCGGCTTCGCCGGCGTCTACCGGGTGCTGTCGGCCTTCGAGGAGCGCGGCCGGGCCCGCCGGGGCTACCTGGTGGAGGGGCTGGGCGGCGCGCAGTTCGCGCTGGACGGCGCCGCGGACCGGCTGCGCTCGGTCAACGGCCGGTTGGAGCGCGCCGCCGGCCCGGAGTGGACGGGCTCACCGGCGGGGGGCCGCGAGCCGGAGGTCCAAGTGCTGGCCGCCGCCGACCCGGCCAATGCCTACGGCGCCGCGCTGCCCTGGCCCGAGCCGCCGGGCGAGCAGGCGACGGCCCACCGCCCGGGCCGCAAGGCCGGCGCGCTGGTGGTCCTGGTCGATGGGGCGCTGACGCTCTACGTGGAGCGCGGCGGCAAGTCGCTGATGTCCTGGGCCGAGCAGCCCGAGGTGCTGGCCGTGGCGGTGCAGGGGCTGGCCGGGGCGGTCCGGCAGGGGCTGCTGAGCAGCGTGACGGTCGAACGGGCGAACGGCGAACCGGCGCTCACCTCAGCGCTGGGCACCGTCCTGGAACAGGCCGGTTTCCACCCCACCACTCGCGGACTGCGGATGCGGAGCTAGCCCCGCCCGGGGCGCCCGGCGCTGCGGCCCGCTGAGCCGGTGGTCGCTGTGTATCGGGAGCACGCCGAGCCCCCAGCCGGCGAGCGTCAGCAGCCCGAGCACGGTGGCGGTTCCGCCGGCCGGCAGACCGCCACCCAGCACCAACCACCAGCACAACCCGCTCAGCAGGGTGGTCACCACCCACTGGCGCGGGGTACGCGCGGCGAACGGTCGGCCTCGGCCACCCGGGCCTATTCGGCCCGAGGGCCCGCCGTCGACGGAGCGGCGCATCCGCGCCCCCTTCTCTCGACCCCCCACTGCAGGGCGAGGTCAGGCAGCGACCACGTCCACGGCCGCGGCCTTCGGAGTGATCGAGCTCATGCGGTCGCCCGGGGCCGGCAGCGGTACGGGCTCCAGCACCGGACGCAGCAGGTCGCCCTCGGAGAGCGAGGCCATCGCCGCGAGCTCGGCCAGCGACAGCTCGTCGCTCACCTCGCGCATGACCTCGGACATCCGGACGTCCAGTGCGTCGCAGATCGCGGAGAGCAGTTCGGAGGAGGCCTCCTTCTGCCCGCGCTCGACCTCGGAGAGATAGCCGAGCGAAACTCGTGCGGCGGCCGACACCTCGCGCAGTGTGCGGCCCTGGCGCTGGCGCTGCCGACGCAGCACGTCACCCAAGAGGCGACGGAGCAGGATCATCGGTGGCTCCCTCCTCGGACTGCGGATCGAGATGTCACGACCCCACCGTACCGCCTTGCCCGCTTCGTGTGCGGGGACCGTGGTCGTGTTCACTCTGGGCTGCAAGCGATCCCCTTCCCCTGTTGTTCCCGCCCCTGCCCCGGGCACGCCCCACTCGGAGCGCGTGGGACGCGGTGTTCCCGAACCCTCCGACGACGACGATCGGCCCGTCGGCCGCGTGGTTCTCACCCCGTCCCCCCGATTCTCCCTGTTCGGCAAAGCTTCAGCGCGGTGTGGTGGCTTCCGCCGCCTCGATCTCGACCAGCGACCGGGCCAGGAAGAACTCCAGCGCCCCGGTCACCGCCATCTGACGGATTGTGGCACGGTCACCGGACAGCCGGGGCGATCTCGCCGCACTTCCGCTCGGACCGGCGAATCCAAGGTGTACCGTGCCGGCCGGCTTCCCGTCCTGCGGTCCGGGTCCGGCCACCCCGGTTGTGGCAAGTCCGAAGGTGGCGCCGAACAGGGTGCGAACCCCCTCGGCCATCTGTCGGGCCACCAGCGGGTGGATCGGCCCGTGCACCGCGAGCAGGCCCTCGTCCACGCCGAGCAGCGAGGCCTTGAGCTCGGTGGCGTAGGCGGTGATCGAACCCCGGAAGGTCTCCGAGGCCCCCGGCACCTCCACCAGCTGGGACGCCAGCATGCCCCCGGTCAGCGACTCGGCGACCGCCAGCGTCGCGCCCGCCCCGCGGAGTTCCGCGTGCACCTGTTCGGCGAGGGTGTAGTAGTCCGTCATCCGCTCTCCTTGGCCTTCGCCAGCCCTTCCCGGCGCAGCCGGACGGCCTGGCGCACGTAGTCGGCGCCGGTGCCGACGGTCAGGACCACCGCCAGCCCGATCACCACCGCGCGCCCGGTGGCCAGCCAACCGGTCAGCGGAAGCACGTACATGCCGACCGCGATCCCCTGGGTCAGGGTCTTGAGCTTGCCGCCCCGGCTGGCCGGGATCACGCTGTAGCGGATCACCCAGAACCGCATCAGGGTGATACCCAGTTCTCGCGCCAGGATCACCGCGGTGACCCACCAGGGCAGGTCCCCCAGGGCGGAGAGCCCGACCAGCGCCGCCCCCATGATCGCTTTGTCGGCGATCGGGTCGGCGATCTTGCCGAAGTCGGTCACCAACCCCTTGCGACGGGCGATCTCGCCGTCGAACAGGTCGGTGATCATGGCGATCGCGAAAGCCGCCCAGGCCACCGCGCGCCACTTGGGGTTGTGCCCGCCGTCGGCGAGGAGCAGCAGGGTGAAGACCGGCACCAAGGCCAGCCGGAGCATCGTCAGCAGGTTGGCGAGGTTCCACAGCGACGGCTCCGACCGCTGCGCAGCCCCGTTCCGGGCCGGGCGGGCCGCCGCCGGGCTGCCCGGCCCGCCGGTCATGCCGCGGCCACCTGACGGCAGAGCTCGATCGCCTCGGCGACCAGGTCGACGCCCTCCGAGGCCACCACGCGGGCCCGGTAGAACTGGCCGACCTCGGCGCCGGACGCCCCGGTCAGCGTGGTCAGGCCGTCCGTCTCGGGGGCCTGGTGGGCCGCCCGGCCCTCCACCAGGTCGCCCTCGACCGACTCGACCAGCACCTCGATCTCGGTGCCGATCCGCTGCTCGGCGCGCTGGGCGGTGAGCTCCTCGGCCAGCTTCGACAGCCGGGCGAGCCGGTCGGCCACCACGTCCTCGGGCAGCTTGCCGTCGTAGCCGGCCGCCTCGGTGCCGTCCTCGTCGGAGTAGCCGAAGACGCCGATCGCGTCCAGGCCGGCGTGCGTGACGAAGCGTTCCAGCTCGGCGAAGTCCTCCTCGGTCTCGCCGGGGAACCCGACGATGAAGTTGGAGCGGGCACCGGCCTGCGGGGCCTTGTCCCGGATGGTCTTCAGCAGCTCCAGGAACTGGTCGGTGCTGCCGAACCTGCGCATCCGGCGCAGTACGGCCGGCGCCGAGTGCTGGAAGGAGAGGTCGAAGTAGGGCACCACGTCGGCGGTGCCGGTCATCGCGTCGATCAGGCCGGGCCGCATCTCGGCGGGCTGCAGGTAGCTGACCCGCACCCGCTCGACGCCGGGCAGCCCGGCGATCTCGCCGAGCAGCGTCTCCAGCAGCCGGATGTCGCCCAGGTCCTTGCCGTACGAGGTGTTGTTCTCGCTGACCAGGACAATCTCGCGGACGCCCTGGCCGGCCAGCCACTGCGCCTCCTGCAGCACGTCCGAGGGCCGGCGGGAGATGAACGAGCCGCGGAAGGCCGGGATCGCGCAGAACGAGCAGCGGCGGTCGCAACCGGAGGCCAGCTTGACCGAGGCCACCGGGCTGTCGTCCAGCCGCTTACGCAGGGTGCGCGGCCCGGAGGCGGGGGCCAGCCCCTCGGGCAGGTCCGCCGGGCTCCCGTGTCCGGGCAACGCGACCTCGGTGGCCGCGGCCTGTCGCTCGACTGGGGTCAGCGGGAGCAGCTTGCGGCGGTCCCGCGGCAGGTGGGCGGCGTGGTGGCCGCCGGAGAGGATGGTCTGCAGGCGGTCGCTGATGTTCGCGTAGTCGTCGAAGCCGAGCACCCCGTCGGCCTCGGGCAGCGCGTCGGCCAGCTCCTTGCCGTACCGCTCGGCCATGCAGCCGACCGCGACCACGGCCTGGGTGCGGCCGTGACCCTTGAGGTCGTTGGCCTCCAGCAGCGCGTCCACCGAGTCCTTCTTGGCGGCCTCGACGAAGCCGCAGGTGTTGACCACGGCGACATCGGCCTCGGCGGCATCGTCGACCAGCTGCCAGCCATCGGCCTCCAGTCGCCCGGCGAGTTCCTCGGAGTCCACCTCGTTGCGGGCGCATCCGAGCGTGACAAGGGCGACAGTACGGCGTTCAGGCATAGGGCCAAGATTAACGCGCGGCCCACGGTGCCGTTTCCCCCGGAGGCCGCACGTTCGGGATTCGCCGGTCCGCAGGGTCTCAGCCGGCCTGCGGGTCGCCCGGGGTGTAGGTCAGGTGGGCCACCTCGCCGTCCTTGCCGGCGGCGCCGAGGTCCTTGCCGTTGACGTACAGGTGTACGGCCGAGGCGTTGCCGATCACCAGCTTGATCTGCTTGGGATCGGTGAAGGTCTGGTCCTTGCCCTCGTCCAGGTTGTTCTGGAAGAGCGAGTTCCCGCTGCCGTCCATCGCGGTGACCCAGCTGGTGCCGGTCTCGGCGACCAGCTTGACGGTGACCTTGTCGGCCGGGGCGGCGGCGATCGGGGCCGCGCTGGACGCCGGCGCGGGCGGCTGGTTGCCGGCCGGGGACGCGGCCGGCGCGGAGGCGGCGGCGCTGGGGGTCGGGGCGTTGATCGAGCCGGCGGCGATCCGGTGCGGCTTGCCGGTGAGCACGTTGAAGCCGATCAGGGCGATCACCGCGAGGATGGCCAGCACCATGGCGATCGTCCAGTTCGGCCGACCACCGTGGTCGGCCCGGATCCGGCGGGCCTCCAGCGCGGCCACCGGGGCGAGCGGGATCGGCTCGTCGGTGTGGGTCGCCTGGTAGCGGGCGACCAGGGCGTCGCCGTCGGCGCCGACCGCCCGGGCGAGCGCCCGCAGGTGCCCACGGACGTAGAAGTCCCCGCCGCAACGGGTGAAGTCGTCCTCCTCGATGGCGTGCACGATCGGCACCCGGACCCGGGTGGCGACGCTCACCTCATCCACCGTGAGGCCCGCGTTCAGCCGGGCGGTGGCCAGGGTGCGGCCGATGCCGGAGCCCTCGTCCCGCGGCCCGGCAGGTTCCTGGGGCTCGACACTGGCGGAGGCACTGGCGGAGGCGGCGGACCGGCGGTTGTCGCGGGGGGAAGAGCCGAGAGTCACTGGGCACGCCTTTCGAGCGGGGGCCAGTTGCTGGAAGAACAGTCTAGGGGGGCAGGTGAATCGTTTCTCAAGCGGAACTCGACCGAACGCGCAACCAAACACGCGGATGGGGTCAGCGGCTCCGCCGGATCGCTGACACCCGTTCAGCCCAGCGGGTCACCCCCGGATCGTGGCCAGCACCCCGTCCAGCTCGTCCGGCTTGACCAGGACGTCGCGCGCCTTGGACCCCTCGCTGGGGCCCACGATCCCGCGCGACTCCATCAGGTCCATCAGCCGACCGGCCTTGGCGAAGCCGACCCGCAGCTTGCGCTGCAGCATCGAGGTCGAACCGAACTGGGTGGAGACCACCAGCTCGGCCGCCTGGATCAACAGCTCCAGGTCATCACCGATCTCCTCGTCGATTTCCTTCTTCGGTCCGCCACCGACCACCACGTCGTCCCGGTAGACGGCGGCCAGCTGGTCCTTGCAGTGCTGGACCACCGCGGCGATCTCCGCCTCGGTGACGAAGCCGCCCTGCATCCGGACCGGCTTGCTCGCGCCCATCGGCAGGAAGAGCGCGTCGCCCTTGCCGATCAGCTTCTCGGCGCCGGGCTGGTCCAGGATGACCCGGGAGTCCGCCATCGCCGAGGTGGCGAAGGCCAGCCGGGACGGCACGTTGGCCTTGATCAGACCGGTCACCACGTCCACCGAGGGCCGCTGGGTGGCGAGCACCAGGTGGATGCCGGCCGCTCGGGCCAGCTGGGTGATCCGGACCACCGAGTCCTCGACGTCCCGGGGCGCGACCATCATCAGGTCCGCCAACTCGTCAACGATCACCAGCAGGTACGGATACGGCGTCAGCTCCCGCTCGCTGCCGAGCGGCGGAGTGACCTTGCCGGCCCGTACCGCGGCGTTGAAGTCGTCCACGTGCCGGAACCCGTACGCCGCGAGGTCGTCGTAGCGCAGGTCCATCTCGCGGACCACCCACTGCAGCGCCTCGGCCGCCTTCTTGGGGTTGGTGATGATCGGCGTGATCAGGTGCGGGATGCCCTCGTAGGCGGTCAGCTCGACCCGCTTGGGGTCGACCAGGACCATCCGGACCTCGTCCGGGGTGGCCCGGACCAGGACGGACGTGATCAGGCAGTTGATGCACGAGGACTTGCCCGCGCCGGTGGCGCCGGCGACCAGGATGTGCGGCATCTTGGCCAGGTTGGCCATCACCGTGTGGCCCTCGACGTCCTTGCCCATGCCGACCAGCATCGGGTGGTCGTCCTCGGCCGCGGCGCGCGAACGCAGCAGGTCGCCGAGGTTGACCATCTCCCGGTCCCGGTTGGGGATCTCGATGCCGACCGCCGACTTGCCGGGGATCGGGCTGATGATCCGGACGTCCGGGCTGGCCACCGCGTAGGCGATGTTCTTCGCCAGCGCGGTGATCCGCTCGACCTTGACGGCCGGGCCGAGCTCGACCTCGTAGCGGGTGACCGTCGGGCCCCGGGTGAAGCCGGTGACCCGGGCGTCCACCTTGAACTCGGCGAAGGTGCTGGTGAGCTGGGCCACCACGTCGTCGTTGATCTTGCTGCGGGCCTTGGCCGGGCCGCCGCGCTCCAGCAGGTCCAGCGGGGGCAGCGCGTAGCTGACGTCACCGGAGAGCTGGAGCTGCTCCATCCGGGTCGGGGCCGGCGTGGCGTCGGCGGGCGCGCCGGCCGCAGCGGTGCGGGCGGGCGGCACGGCCGGCTCCTCCGGCTGCGCCGTCCGGTCCTGCACCTGGTGCATCACGCTGGCCACCGCCGGCGAGGCGGGCACCCCGTAGAGCAGCGCGCCGTCCAGGTCGGCGGCCACTCCGGCGGCCAGGTCGCGGGTCTGGAACGGGTCCTTGACGAACATGTCGGGCACGGCCGGCTCCAGCTCCGGCTCGTCCACCTGCTTGCGGCGGCCGCGCCGGCGCCGGCGGGCGGCCACCTCGTCCTGCGGGTCCTGCTCGCCGTCGACGGTGTACGGCAGCGCCTCCGGGTCGGCGTCCTCCGGCGGGTCGGTGGAGAGCTCACGGTCGCCGGTGCGGTACTCCCCGTCCAGCTCGTCGGCCAGGCTCGGCTCGACCACGCCGAGCCGCTCACCGAGCAGCCGCAGCCGCTCCGGGATCCGGTTCACCGGGGTGGCGGTGACCACCAGCAGGCCGAAGAAGGCCAGCAGCAGGAGCAGCGGGACGGCCAGCGGCGGACCGGCCGCGGCCATCATCGGGGTGGAGACGGCCCAGCCGAGGATGCCGCCGGCCTCCCGGATCCGGGTCGCGCCGCTCTGCATGCCGGGTGCGCCGCAGCCGATGTGGACCAGGCCCAGGACGCCGATCACCAACGTGCTCAGCCCGATGACGATCCGTCCGTTCGCCTCCGGCAGCTCGGGGTGGCGCAGCAACCGCACCGCGATGCCGAGCAGCAGCAGCGGGACCAGCACGTCCAGCCGGCCGAACAGCCCGGCGACCACGCTGGTGGCGACCGAGCCCAGCCAGCCCTGCGGGCTGAACCACGTCCCCGCCGCGGTGACCAGCGCCAGCCCCAGCAGCAGCAGCCCCAGCCCGTCCTTGCGGTGGGACGGGTGCAGGCCCTTGGCGCCGTCGCCCACCCCGCGGAAGAGCGCGCCCACGCTGTGCGCCATGCCCAGCCAGCAGGCCCGCACCGCGCGGAACAGGAACGGCTGCCGCGCGGACGCCCGGCTCGCGGCCGGCGCGGTGACGGGCCGGCGGCCGGCCGGCTTGGGCGCGGCGGCCTTCGCCGGGGTCTGGGCCGGGGCCTTGCCCGCGGCCGACTTCTTCGCGGGCGCCTTCCTGGGCGTGGTCTTCTTCGCCGGGGCGGCCTTCTTCGCCGGTCCCGGGCTCGGGGTGCGTGCCGCGCTTCCGGGCGTACGTGTGGCCATGGGACCAGAGCCTACCGGCGGTCCGGACCGCTGGACATGTGACCGACCGCCGTGCCCCTCGCGTGTCGCCACGCCGGCCGACACACCGTCACCGGGGTGCGGATTCACCCCGGCGGCTCAGCCGTGACGCCGGCTCAGGCCGGGTCGGCCCCCGGCCGCAGCGCCTCCAGCGCGGCCCGCAGCCCGGCCAGCTTGCGCTCCAGGTGGGCGGCGGTGGCCGCGGCGCCGGCCTCCGGCGACTCGTCCAGCTGCTTGCTGAGCGCCTCGGCCTGTTCCTCCACCGAGGCCAGCCGGGCGGACAGCTCGGCGAGCAGCGGCTCGGCCGACTCCTTGCCCTGCCGGTCGTCCTCCAGCTGCAGCCGCAACAGCGCGGCCTGCTCCTTGAGCTGGCAGTTCTTCATGTAGAGGTCGACGAAGACGGAGACCTTGGCGCGCAGCACCCAGGGGTCGAAGGGCTTGGAGATGTAGTCCACGGCGCCCGCCGCGTAACCGCGGAAGGTGTGGTGCGGGCCGTGGTTGATCGCGGTCAGGAAGATGATCGGGATGTCCCGGGTGCGCTCGCGGCGCTTGATGTGGGCGGCCGTCTCGAAGCCGTCCATGCCGGGCATCTGAACGTCCAGCAGGATCACCGCGAAGTCGTCGGTGAGCAGCGCCTTGAGCGCCTCCTCGCCCGAGACGGCGCGGACCAGCGTCTGGTCGAGCGCGGAGAGGATGGCCTCCAGAGCCAGGAGGTTCTCCGGCCGGTCGTCGACCAGGAGGATCTTCGCTTTCTGCACCACGACCCGCCCTCCTGCCGAATAGCCCGCCTGTTTTCCGAGCGACGGCACCCGTGTACCACCCACCACCGACCCGGTCATGCTAGCCGCACCCCCTTGCCCAGCCCTATCGGATGGTCACAACAGACGCGTTTGGCATCTGCCGCACCAGAGGCCGCGGCACCGGCCTGCACACCGTCGCCACCCGGTTACTGTTCGCAACGATGAGTGACCCTAGCGGGTTCCCGGTGCGGCCCGCCAGTAAACGCCGTTCCCCGGCCGCCGCTAACGCGCCCCCAGCCACTGCCGCATCACCCCCAGCAGATGGTCGGTGTCGACCGGCTTGGTGACGTGGTCCGAGGCGCCCGCCTCGATGCTCTTCTCCCGGTCGCCCTTCATCGCCTTGGCGGTCAGCGCGATGATCGGCAGTCCGGCGAACTGCGGCATCCGACGGATCGCCTCGGTGGTCGCGTAGCCGTCCATCTCCGGCATCATGATGTCCATCAGCACCAGCGCGACGTCCTCGTGCTGCTCCAGGACCTCGATGCCCTCGCGCCCGTTCTCCGCGTACAGCACGGTCAGCCCGTACTGCTCCAGCACGCTGGTGAGCGCGAAGACGTTGCGGATGTCGTCGTCGACGATCAGCACCTGCTCGCCGTCGAAGCGCCCGTCGAAGGCCGGCCCCGCACCGGCCCGCGGCGCCGGGCTCTCCTCGGAGCGAGCCGGCGGCACCGGCTCGGCGGCGGCCGCCCGACGCCGCTCGGCCGCGTCCCGACGGCGCTCCTGGGCCAGCTCACGGACCTCCTGAGCCCAGTGGTCGGCCGGGTTCTCCCCGACCGGCACCGGCAGACCGGTCGGCGTCACCCCGACCGCGGCGCGCAGCGTCCCGGGACGGCCCGCCGGCAGCCCGGCCGGCGTGCCACCGCGCTCCAGCGAGATACCCGGAGGCTCGCTGCGCAGCGGCAGGTAGAGCGTGAAGGTGCTGCCCTTGCCCAGTTCGCTCTCGGCGTGGATCTCGCCGCCGAGCAGCCGGGCGATCTCCCGGCTGATCGACAGACCGAGGCCGGTCCCGCCGTACTTGCGGCTGGTGCCGCCGTCAGCCTGCTTGAAGGCCTCGAAGATCTCCCGGAGCTTGTTGCCGGGGATCCCGATCCCGGTGTCGGTCGCCGAGAAGGCGACCAGCCGGGCATCCGGGTCCTTGATCTGGCCGGACTCCAGCAGCTGCTCGCGGACATGTTGCGGGACGTCCGGCCCGGCCGGCTCGATGACAAGCCGGACGGCGCCGCTGTCGGTGAACTTGACCGCGTTGGAGAGCAGGTTGCGCAGCACCTGCTGGAGGCGCTGCTCGTCGGTGTGCAGGGTGACCGGCAACGCGGGCGAGACGGTGACCGTGAAGTCCAGCCCCTTGTCGGCGGTCAGCGGGCGGAACGCCGCCTCCACGTAGTCGGTCAGCTGGACCAGCGCGATCTTCGCCGGGCGGACGTCCATCTTGCCCGCCTCGACCTTGGACAGGTCCAGGATGTCGTTGATCAGCTGGAGCAGGTCGGAGCCGGCGCCGTGGATGGTGTCGGCGAACTCGACCTGCTTCGGCGAGAGGTTGCCCTCGTTGTTGTCGGAGAGCAGCTTGGCGAGGATCAGCAGCGAGTTGAGCGGGGTGCGCAGCTCGTGCGACATGTTGGCGAGGAACTCGCTCTTGTAGCGGGAGGCGAGGGCGAGCTGCTCGGCGCGCTCCTCCAGGACCTTGCGGGCCTCCTCGATCTCGCTGTTCTTGATCTCGATGTCACGGTTCTGCTGGGCGAGTTGCTCGGCCTTCTCCTGCAACTCCTCGTTGGTGCGCTCCAGCTCCTCCTGCCGGGCCTCCAACTCGGCCGAACGCATGGAGAGTTCGGCGGTGAGCCGCTGGGACTCCAGGAGCAGGCCCTCGGTCTTGGTGTTGACGCTGATGGTGTTGACGGTGACGCCGATCAGGTCGGCGATCTGGTTGAGGAAGTCCATCACCACGGTGGTGAAGGAGCTGAAGGTGGCCAGCTCGATCACCCCGAGCAGCCGGCCCTCGAACAGCACCGGCATCACCACCACGTGCGCCGGCGCGGCCTCGCCCAGGCCGGAGGCGATCCGCAGGTAGCCGGGCGGGGTCTCGGTCAGGCTGATCGGTCGCTTCTCCACCGCGGCCTGGCCGACCAGCGACTCGCCGGGGCGGAACGTGGTCGGCATCGAGCGCCGCTGGTAGCCGTAACTGCCGATCAGACGCAGCACGGTGTCGCTCTCGTCGTCGTCCTCGGTGATCATCTCGGCGGTCCGGCCGGCCGGTTGGGCCAGGAAGAACGCGCCGTGCTGGGCGGAGACCACCGGGGTCAGCTCGGTCATGATCAGTGAGGCGACCGCCTCCAGGTCGCGGCGGCCCTGCAACAGGCCGGAGAACCGGGCCATGTTGGTCTTGAGCCAGTCCTGCTCCTGGTTGGTGCGGGTGGTCTCGCGCAGGTTGGCGATCATCTGGTTGATGTTGTCCTTGAGCTCGTCGAGCTCGCCGGACGCGTCCACGTCGATCCGCAGCGACAGGTCACCGCGGGTCACCGCGGTGGCCACCTGGGCGATCGCGCGGACCTGCCGGGTGAGGTTGTTGGCCAGCTCGTTCACCGACTCGGTGAGGTCCTGCCAGGTGCCGTCCACGCCCGGCACCCGGGCCTGACCGCCCAGTCGGCCGTCGGTGCCGACCTCGCGGGCCACCCGGGTCACCTCGTCCGCGAAGGCGGAGAGCTGGTCCACCATCGTGTTGATGCTGGTCTTGAGCTCCAGGATCTCGCCGCGCGCGTCGACGTCGATCTTCTGTGACAGGTCGCCGCGGGCCACCGCCGTGATCACCAGGGCGATGTTGCGGACCTGGCCGGTCAGGTTGCTGGCCATCTGGTTGACGTTGTCGGTCAGGTCCTTCCAGATGCCGGCCACGCCGGGGACCTCGGCCTGGCCGCCCAGGATGCCGTCGGTGCCGACCTCGCGGGCCACCCGGGTCACCTGGACGGCGAAGGCGCTCAGCTGGTCCACCATCGTGTTGAGCGTGCCGGCCAGCGCCGCCACCTCGCCCTGCGCCTCGATGGTGATCTTCTTCGAGAGGTCACCGCGGGCCACCGCGGAGGCCACCTCGGCGATGTTGCGGACCTGGCTGGTCAGGTTGGACGCCATGAAGTTGACGTTGTCGGTGAGGTCCTTCCAGATCCCCGAGACCCCGCGCACCCTGGCCTGACCACCGAGGATGCCCTCGGTGCCGACCTCGCGGGCCACCCGGGTCACCTCATCGGCGAACGCGCTCAGCTGGTCCACCATCGTGTTGACGGTGGTCACCAGCTCCAGGATCTCGCCACGGGCATCGACGGTGATCTTCTTGGAGACGTCCCCGAGCGCCACCGCCGTGGTCACCTCGGCGATGTTGCGCACCTGGCTGGTCAGGTTGTTGGCCATCAGGTTGACGCTGTTGGTGAGGTCCTTCCAGGTGCCGGAGACCCCGGGGACGCTCGCCTGGCCGCCCAGGATGCCCTCGGTACCGACGTCCCGGGCCACCCTGGTCACCTCGTCCGCGAAGGCGGAGAGCTGGTCGACCATGGTGTTGATGGTGTTCTTCAACTCCAGGATCTCGCCCCGGGCGTCCACCTGGATCTTCTGCGAGAGATCGCCCCGGGCCACCGCCGTGGTCACCTGCGCGATGTTCCGCACCTGATCGGTCAGGTTGTTGGCCATGAAGTTCACCGAGTCGGTGAGATCACGCCACACCCCCGCCACACCCGGCACCTGCGCCTGACCACCCAGCCGGCCCTCGGTCCCCACGTCCCGCGCCACCCGAGTCACCTGCGCGGCGAAGGCGGAGAGCTGGTCGACCATGGTGTTGATGGTGTTCTTCAACTCCAGGATCTCGCCCCGGGCGTCCACCTCGATCTTCTGCGAGAGATCACCCCGGGCCACCGCCGTGGTCACCTGCGCGATGTTCCGCACCTGATCGGTCAGGTTGTTGGCCATGAAGTTCACCGAGTCGGTGAGATCACGCCACA
>NZ_JBVHLF010000100.1:0-5813 GCF_055559155.1 Kitasatospora sp. NPDC024654 | reverse complement strand
CACACCCCCGCCACACCCGGCACCTGCGCCTGACCACCCAGCCGGCCCTCGGTCCCCACGTCCCGCGCCACCCGAGTCACCTGCGCGGCGAAGGAGTTCAGCTGGTCGACCATCGTGTTGACGGTGTTCTTCAACTCCAGCATCTCGCCCGCCACGTCCACCGTGACCTTGTGCGAGAGGTCGCCCTTGGCGACCGCGGTGGTCACCTCGGCGATGTTGCGCACCTGAGCCGTCAGCCGGCCGGCCATCGTGTTGACCGAGTCGGCGAGGTCCTTCCAGCTGCCGGACATCGAGCGCACCCGGGCCTGGCCGCCGAGCTTGCCCTCGGTGCCGACTTCGATGGCGACCCGGGTCACCTCGTCGGTGAACTCGGAGAGCTGGTCCACCAGGCCGTTGACGGTCCGGCCGACCTTGAGGAACTCGCCGCGCAGCGGGTGGCTGCCGCCGTCCGGATGGATCGACCGCAGCTCCATCCGCTGGTCCAGGTCGCCCTCGGCGATCGACGCCAGCACTCGGCCCACCTCGGCCATCGGGCGGGCCAGGTCGTCGATCAGCGCGTTGCTGTTGTCCACCGCCGAGGCCCAGGCGCCCTCACCGGCGCCGTTCTCCAGCCGCGCGGTCAGCCGACCCTCCCGGCCGACCGCCCGCCGGACCCGGGCCAGTTCGCCGGTCAGGTGCTGGTTGCGCTCGGCCACCTCGTTGAAGACGGCCGCGATCTCGGCCATCGGTCCGTCTCCCGGCACGGTCAGTCGGCGGCGGAAGTTGCCGTCCCGCATCGCGGTCAGCGCGCTGAGCAGCTTGCGGAGCTCGGCGGGCTCGGCGCCCCGGTTGTGCGCCGCCCGGCGCCCGGTCCCGCCGCGGGCCGACGGCGCCGTCCGGCCGCCCCGCGGCGCGGCGCCCTTCTGCCCAGTGGCGCTCTGCCCGGCGGCGTCCTTGATGGCCGAACTCAACGGGACCCTCCCAGATCGCGACTGACTTCCGTACCGCTGCGCAGCGGTACGGCGGTACTGCGGACCCCCCAGTCTGACAGCACCGACCGACTGTGTAGGCCCGCTTGCCGAGGCTTCCACACCTGTGACGGCGACGTGGTGGGCAGAATCACTCTCCGGTGCCTGTTTCGGCGCCCCTTGCCCACGGGAAACCAGCCGGAAAGTAGGGTGGAGCGCTGCACCTCGCCCTGCCCGTTCCACGCCGGGACCCGCTCCCGTGCCGTGGAGCCCGGGCGCCGGGCAGCCCCACCCGAACCAGAGGAGACGTGGCCCGTGGTCACCGCGCGTGCAGCCGCCACCTTCGAGCCGGACGGCCGGTCGGCGTCCGCCGCGCGCGGGTTCGTCCGCGCCGCGCTGCTGGGCTGGGGCCTGCCGGAGGTCGTCGACGACGCCGTCGTCCTGGTCAGCGAACTGGTCACCAACGCGGTCGTACACGCCGGGACCGCCGCCGAGGTGAGCTGCCTGCGGGACGAGGACTCGGTCCAGATCGGGGTCACCGACCGCCACCCCGAGCGCGGCCTGCCCGCCTTCGCCGGCCCGGCCGCCGGGGAGGTGACGGTCTCCGAGCACTTCGCCGACGCCGACGGCGAGGGCGGCCGCGGGCTGCTGATGTGCTCCGCGCTCTCCAGCCGCTGGGGCGTCGAGTACAGCGCCGGGCAGAAGACGGTCTGGTTCCAGCTGCCACTGCAACGCGTCGTGCCCGGCACCCGCTACGCCCTGCCGCAGGCGCCCGGCGACGTGCTGCCGAGCACCGACGGGCCGGTCCTGGTCGCGGTGGTCCAGGTGGACGGCGAGGGCCTGGTCCGGTCCTGGAACGCCGACGCCGAGGCGCTGTTCCGGCACCCGGCCACCGAGCTGCTCGGCACGCCCTGGGCGGACCAGGTGGTCTGGCCGCACTCCCCCGGCACCACGCCGGGGATCGCCGAGGCGCTCCGGCTGGCCCGCTGGGAGGGCACCTTCGGGGTCCGCCGGGCCGACCGCCGGACGATCGAGGTCTACGGCTCGCAGGTGCGCGTGCTGGACTCCACCGGCAGCCCGTCCACGCTCTGCCTGATGGTCCGCGAGCGGGACAAGGCGGTGCTCTGCTCCCCCGGCCGCACCGCCGCCACCGGGCGGACCGCGGCCCCCGCCGAGCCACTGGACCTGCTGCTCGAGGGCCTGCAGACCGACGACCTGGCCGGCCTGCTGCAGCACACCGTCGAGCGGGCCCGCGACCTGATGGACGGTGACGCCGCCTACCTGCTGCTGACCACCGAGGACGAGACCGAGTTCGAGGTGCGCGCCGCCACCGGACTGCCGGCCGCCCGCCAGCGGTTCACCACCATCCCGATCGACTCCGGCCACGGCCGCTACGACTGGGCCAGGCTGCCGGCCGTGCACGAGGACCTGACAGTCCGTCCGGGGGCCGTACCGCTGCTGGCCGGCACCGGGCTGCGCTCGCTGGTCACCGTGCCGCTCAAGGTCGAAGGACGGCTCACCGGCTCGCTCGGAGTCGCCTCCAGCAAGCCCGGCCAGTACGACAACGACCAGGCGCTGCGCCTGCAGTTCGCCGCCGACCGGATCGCCCTGACCGTGGAGAACGCCCGGCTGGCCGAGCTGGAACGGCTCCGCCGCGGCTCGCTCTCCTTCCTGGTGGAGGCCTCCGACCTGCTGGCCGGCACCCTGGAGCACGAGCAGACACTGGCCCTGATGGCGCAGATGGCGGTGCCGACGCTGGCCTCCTGGTGCGCCGTCTACACCACCGGCGAGCACGACGGGGTGAGCGGACCGGCCTTCGTCCTGCACGAGGACGAGGAGCGGATCGATCCGCTCCGGGCGCTGCTGCGGCGCGCGGAGGCGCCACGGGCCGTCCCGGCTACCGCCGCCGCGCCGTGGCACGGGCCGGCCACCACCGTGACCGCCGACGAACCGGCCGGCCTGATCGGCGAGACCGTGGTGCTGCCGCTCTCCGCCCGCAACCGGGTGATCGGGCTACTGGTGCTGGGCACCGCGGCCGGCGTGCGGTTCCGGCAGGAGATCCTGGAGCTCGCCGAGGACCTCTCCCGGCGGGCCGCGCTGGCGCTCGACAACTCCCGGCTCTACTCCGAGCGCACCGCCACCAGCCAGGCGCTGCAGCGCAGCCTGCTGCCGCCGGAGCTGCCGCCGATCCCCGGCGTCGAGGTGGAGGTCTACTACCAGGCCGCCGGCGAGGGCAACGAGGTCGGCGGCGACTTCTACGACCTCTTCCCGATCCGCGAGGGCACCTACGGCTTCGCGATCGGCGACGTCTGCGGCACCGGCCCGGAGGCCGCCTCGGTCACCGGACTGGCCCGGCACTCGCTGCGGCTGCTGGCTCGCGAGGGCCTGGACGCGCCGCAGGTGCTGACCCGACTCAACGCGGCCATCCTCGACGAGGGCACCCGTAGTCGCTTCCTCACCCTGCTCTACGGCGAGCTGACCCCGCAGGCGGACGGCAGCACCGAGCTCTCGCTGGTCTGCGCCGGCCACCCGCTGCCGCTGCGGCTGCGCACCGACGGCCGGGTCGACCCGGCGGCGACCCCGCAGCCGCTGCTCGGCGTGCTGGACGAGCTGGAGCTGACCGCCGAGCGGGTCGTGCTGGAGCCCGGCGAGGTGCTGCTCTGCGTCACCGACGGTGTGACCGAGCGCCGGGAGGGGCAACGGATGCTGGGCGACGACGGCCTGGCCGACGTGCTCAGCGGCTGTACCGGGCTGACCGCGGGTGCCGTGGCGGCCCGGGTCCAACGCGCGGTCGAGCGGTTCGCGCCCGAGCCGCCCTCCGACGACATGGCGATCATCGCACTGCGGGTTCCGGTCCAGCGCTGACCCACTCGCCAGTGCGGCGGATCCATCGGAGTACGGCGTCAGCTGGTCCGATCTGACCGTTGCTCAGCTGACAAACGAACAAATTCTACGATTCACAAGGGTACAAGCGGCCCCGGGCGGGTACACCCCCAGCTGACCGGGAAACCCCCCGGCGAACCCAGTCTCGGCAGGTCAGCTGCTGGGACGTGTACGGCCGAGGTCGGCCGCGCCCACAGCTGGGCGCCCCGGCGCGGCGTCCGGCGGCTGCCGCGTCCGCCGCCGCAGTCACACCCCCTCGTCTCTTCTCGCGCAGACCAGCGCGCCCGCGTGGGCCCATGCCCGCTGGGCGCTCACTTCGCCACGACCGCACCACGCGTGAAAGGAGCCTCCGGTGAGCACTGACGCTACCGGGGCCAATGCCCGACCCGCCGCGCTCGACGCGGGCCCACTCGGATACCTCGCACTCGGCCTGACCCTCCTCGCCTACGGACTGCTGCAGACCGGGATCCTCAGCCACACCGGCGTGGCCGACGCCGCGGGCTTCGCCCACGTGGTCGGCGGGATCGCGCTCTTCGTCGCCGGTCTCTGGCAGTTCCGCGCCGGCGACTCGTTCAACGGGACGGCGTTCGCCGGGCTCGGCGCCTTCTGGGTGGCCTGGGCGGCGGGCGGCCTGGGCGCCGGCCGGCACGGCGCCGGTCTCTTCCTGCTGCTCTGGGCCCTGCTGGCGCTCACCCTCGCGGTGGCGAGCTGGCAGGCCGGCCTCTTCAGCCGGGGCGTCTACGCGCTGCTCACGATCTCCCTGCTGCTCGCCATGGTGGGCACCTGGTGGCACACCGACGGCCTGGTGAAGGCGGCCGGCTGGGTCGCGGCCGTCGCCGGCCTGGTCAGCTGGTACTGGGCCACCGCGGCACTCACCAACAACAGTTGGGGGCGGGCGGCCCTGCCCGTGAAGTGACGTTCGGCTCGGCACGCTGATGGGCGGGACCCCGGTCGGGGTCCCGCCCATCACGGCGTGCCGTTCAGCGGGCGGCTCAGCGAGTAGCGGGTTCGCGCGGTGCCTCCGCCCCGCCGACGCGCTGCCGGGCCGGGTGACGGCCCGCCCGGACCCGCTGCCAGCCGTACTGCGTGGCGTACGCGAGCAGCAGCAGGAGGACCGCCACCAGGCCGTCCGCCCAGAAGTGGTTGGCGGTGACCACGACCACCGCGATGGTCAGCGCGGGGTAGACCGGGATCAGCCAGCGCCAGGCCGAGCGGGAAACGCTGATCACGGCGACCGCGACCAGCACGCTCCAGGCGACGTGGACCGACGGCATCGCGGAGAACTCGTCGGCGCGGATCGGACCGATCCCCGCACCGTAGACGGACTGGCCGTACTGCGCGGCGACGTCCACGAATCCCTGGTCCGTCAGCATCCGCGGCGGCGCGACCGGGAGGAACTGCACCACCAGGCAGGCGGCGGTCACCAGCACCACGGTGGTCCGCACCCAGGGATAGCGCGCCCGGTGCCGGACGAACACCCACACCAGCAGCACGAGCATCACCGCGAAGTGCATGATCGCGTAGTAGTAGTTCGCCAGCTGCACCAGTACCGGATAGGGCGTGACCGCGCGCTGCCAGGTGGCCTCGTCGGGCAGTCCGAGCCGCAGTTCGGTGCGGTGGATCCACTCGGCACGGTCCAGCGCGTGGGCCGTGCTGAGCAGGGAGAGCCGGCCGACCAGCTGCCAGAGCGCGAAGAGGGCCAGCAGCAGGCCCACCTCGCGCAGGACGAGCACGGCCAGAGCACGGCGTGGGGCGAGGCGGTGCACGGCGTACGCGGCTGCCAGCAGCCCGACGCCGGTGCCGCCTGCGCTCTGCCACGAAAGGGTCAGGTTCTGCAATGCCGTGTACCTCTCCACCGGGCTGAAGTGCTGGCAGAGAGGGTAACCCGGGACATGCGAGAAGCCCCTCCCGGTCTCCCGGAAGGGGCTTCTCTGAAAAATCGTTCGGCGGCGTCCTACTCTCCCACAGGGTCCCCCCTGCAGT
>NZ_JBVHLF010000099.1:0-22569 GCF_055559155.1 Kitasatospora sp. NPDC024654 | reverse complement strand
AATGCAGTACCGCCCCGACCTTCTCAACGGCTTCATCCGCGAGACCGGCCTGATCCTCACCTCGCCCTGACGTCACCCCGAGCCGCAAGCCTCAGCAGCGGCATCGAGCGCAGCATCATCTCGCTGAACGCCCCGGTCATCCAGAGCTTCTACGACCGTGATCAGGCAGTGGACTGGGGCTGCCGTACAACATCTGGCGCACCGACCACTGGCTCCAGAAGCTGCCGCGCGGCCTCTCGGTGCAGCACACGTTCGCGCACTACCTGAACGAGAACTTCTACGTCACCACCAGCGGCAACTTCCGCACCCCCACACTGGCCGACGCCATCGTGGAGATGGGCGTGGACCGGATCATCTTCGCCACGGACTACCCCATGGAAGACATGGAGGAAGTCGGCCGCTGGCTCGACCAGGTCGAGTGTTCGCGCAGCATCCACGGGGCGGTCCGCAGCGAGGGGACGCCGTCCCACCGGAGCTCCAGCAGGTAGTTCAGACCGCCACGGATCACGCGCAGGTGCGAGTCGTTCAGGCCGGGGACGACGCGCCGGTTGAGGGCGTCGACGACGCGGGTTCCGGGTCCCACGTGGGAGGGGATGTCCTGGTCGTCACCGACCAGGGTGATCCGCCCGCCGCGGACGGCCACCACCGAGGCGGTCGGCCGAGCCGGGTCTCCCGTGTGCACCCGGCCGTTGCGAACGACCAGGTCAGCCGGCTCCCGGGCTTCGCCGTCCCGAGCAATACCGCCTACGGGCATCGTGTTGACCATGTGGACACTCGGTGGGTGGCGAAGCCGGAGCTGAACCGCTCCAGTCACTCTGAATCACTCCGGCCGTCGGGGCCCCGGTCGCCTTCCGTGATCCGGGGCGACGCACCCCTCGGGGCCGTCGGTGGCTCCGGGGCGGCCTCAGCCAACGGCCGGGCACGGCTCCGGGCGGGTGGCACGCGACGCCCGACCGGAGCCGGACTCCGCTGGGGCGTCCACGAGTACTCCGCCACCGTCCGGAAGCGACGGGCGGGCGCCGGTGGAAGCAGGCCGGTGGAACCAGTACGACGACATGCGGGCCGACAGTTGTACCGACGAGCCTATCCCCGTCCGGGCGGGCGGCAACTCGGGTCACGTCGCAGGCCGGGGCCCGCGGCTGCACCTCGCATCTGCCAACCGGCCACCGACCGAGAGGACCGGGGCGTCCGAACAGACGCCGAACACCGCTGGGGAGAACGGTGGGAGAGCACAGGCGCACGGGAACCCGCACTGACGCCCCGTCATTTCCCCGCGTGCCGTGACGTGGGGGCCGAGCGGGCGTCGCGAGCCCGGCTTCCGAGGTGCGCTACCCGGCGTGTCCGACTAGCCTCGCTTAGTGTTCGACCGGCCACCGGCGGCCGGACCCGTCGACCTGCGCCGCGCACATCCCACCCGGCCGCACCGACCGTGAGAACCGTCCCCGAAGCGTCGCGCCGGCCCGAGGTGTCACCGAGCGCCCCAGCCGGCCACGATGTCTCGGCTCCCTGAAGGGAACCTCCGATGAGAATCCCCACTGCCAGGTGCCTGCTCCCTGCCGCCCTGGCGGCAACCCTGCTGAGCCTTCCGGTCTCCCCGCCGGAACACGCGGGGCAGGCCGCCGCCCGGAGTCCCGGCCAACGAATCGCCGTCGGCCCGCAGTACGACTCGACGCACGTCTACGTCGAGCCGGGCACCCTGGGCGAGTTCACCAGGAGCTGGCTGGCGACTTTCGGCGGAACCCACACGACGCCCGCGGTGACCGACGTCACGCCCACGCCCAGCACGACCGCGTCGGAGCTCATCCTGTCGCCGGTCGGCACCCTGTCGGTCTTCGACTTCCAGACGCCGATCCCCTACCCCTTCGGCACGGAACGCACTGGCTGGCTCATGAGCAACTTCGAGCAGGGCGTCAAAGAGGCCAAGGCGAGCGGCGCGGCCGTGCTCGTCGCGCCGTTCCCCGACCCGATCGGCCGCGACGCGGTCATCCAGTTCCCGGGCGGCATCAACACGCAGCTCTACTGGCACACCAAACCGCCGTCCTACCCCGCACTGACGACCATGCCGGAGAACCGGCTCTACGTCTCCCCCGACGCGGTCGACCACTTCCTGGCGAGCTACCTGAAGTTCACCGGCGGCACGATCACGTCCGACAACCGGCATGCCGACGCCGGCGAGATCGGCCTCCCGAACCAGACGTACCGTCGGATCAGGATCACCTCGCCCTTCGGCGACACGGTCGTCGCGGTGACCGACGGACACCTGCCGTACCCCTTCGGACGGGAGCTCACCGGCTACCGGGTGGCCAGTCTCGGAGCAACGCTCACCAAGGCCAGGGCCGCCGGTGCGACGGTACTGTGGGGCCCGCACTCGTCCGCCGACCGCACCAGCGCCCTCGTGCGCTTCCCCGGCGGCTACATCGCCGAGATCCACGACCCGGTCCCCGGTGCGCCGACCCCGCTCGACACGAACCCGTCACCACCTGGGCACCGGTAGTGGCGCGGCCATCGGGGCTGCCCCTCCGCCCTGCCCGCTGCGGAGCGGGTGTCGGACGCGGGCGATCCTGCCGCGATGTTGTCGGTCACGGGCTCACCGTCGCCCATCGCGTCCCGGTCACGCCGCTTCTGTTGCCGGTCCGGCAAAACCGCGCCCACCGGGCGGGGAACAACCGGGCACGGTCGCACGGGAGGTCATCGAGACCGACCGGCCGCGGCCTCTCGACCCGCGCAGTCGGCCTTCGACGGCACGAACCGTCGTCGGCCGGTCTTCGGTGGTGATCGGTCGAGGTTCGATGGGGCGGGACGATCGGCGTGGTCGGCGAACCGGCGCGACGGCATCCCGGGCGGGACGATCGGCGTGGTCGGCGAACCGGCGCGACGGCAAACGGGGCGGGACGGAGCCGCCGGCCGGACGCCCTTCGTCACCGTCGGTCGCGCTGGGCGGCGATGACGTGCCGCATGGTCTTCCGGGCGCTCGCGGAGCGTTGGGTCGCGGCGGCCAGGGAGGGGAAGAGCGAGCCGAGCGCGCTGGCGAGGCGCAGTTCGAGGGGGGCGACGTTGACTTCGGCGCGGTTGCGCTCGATGGCGGCCAGGACCTGGTCGGCGACCCGCCGCGGGGACACGGTGCGGGCCCCGGTGACGGTGGCACCGGTGGCGGCGAACATGCCCGCCTCACGGACGAAGCCCGGCTGGACCAGGGAGACGCCGACGCCGGTGCCGTGCAGGTCTGACGCAGGGACAGGCTGAAGCCGCGCAGGCCGAACTTGGTGGCGTTGTAGAGGGAGGCCCCGGGTGAGGCCGTCCGTCCGGAGATGGACCCGATCACCGCCAGGTGTCCCCGGCCGGCCGCGACCATCGCCGGCGCGAGCAGTCGGGCGAGCAGGACGGGGGCGCGGAGGTTGACGTCCAGCGCGCGGTCGATCTGTTCCTCGGTGTAGTCGAGGAGTTCACCACTGGAGGGTAGGGCGGCGTTCGCGACGAGGATGTCGACGGGGCCGGCCTCCTCGACCAGGCGCGCGAGGTCGGCGGGATCCGCGAGGTCGGCGGCGATGGTGCGGGCACCCGGGAGGGCCGCGAGCGGTTCGAGCGCCTCCGGACGCCGGCCGGTGGCGATCACCCGGGCGCCGCGGCCGGCCAGCGCGTGGGCGAGGGTGTGGCCGATGCCGCCGGTGGCACCGGTGAGCAGGACGGTTGATCCGGGGATTCTCATGTCGGTTACCTTCCGGTACTGTTCGTTCGAACGAACAGTACCGGAAGGTAACCGACGCCGCATGCCTGCCCGATCCGCCACCTCCCTGGTCGACATGGCCGCCGCGCTGGCCGCGGGGCGGCTGTCCTCGCACGAGGTGGTCGCCGAAGCCCTCCGGCGGATCGAGGACTCCCAACCCGGGCTGAACGCGTTCCGCCTCGTCCGGGCCGAGGCCGCACTCGCCGAGGCCGACGACGCGGACCGCCGGCTGCGCGCCGGTGAGCGCCTGCCGCTGCTCGGCGTGCCGATCGCGGTCAAGGACGACGCCGATGTCGCGGGCGAGCCCACCGCCTTCGGCTGCCGGGGCGACTTCCCCCCGGCGACGGCCGACAGCGAGAGCGTGCGCCGCCTGCGCGCGGCCGGCGCCGTCGTGGTCGGCAAGACCAACACCCCCGAGCTCGGGCAGTGGCCCTTCACCGAAGGCGCCGGCTTCGGCGTGACCCGCAATCCCTGGAACCCGCGCCACACCCCCGGTGGCTCCTCCGGCGGGGCGGCGGTGGCGGTGGCGGCCGGCCTGGTCCCCGCGGCCCTGGGCTCCGACGGCGCCGGTTCGGTCCGGATCCCGACCGCCTGGACGCACCTGGTCGGCATCAAGCCCCAGCGCGGCAGGATCTCGACCTGGCCGCATCCCGAGTCCTTCAACGGTCTGACCGTCCCCGGCCCACTCGCCCGCAGCGTCGCCGACGCCGCCCTGCTGCTGGACGCGGCCGCCGGCAACCACCCCCACGACCTCCACCAGCCGCCGCCCGCCGTCCTGCTGCCCGCCGCCTTCCGCGCTCCGGGCCGGCTGCGGATCGCACTCTCCTTCGGCCGCGCCTTCGCCCTCGTCCCCGCACCCCCGCACCCCGAGGTCCGCGCGGCAACCGTGCGGACGGCCGACGCGCTGGCCGACCTGGGCCACCACGTCGAGGAGGCCGACCCCCGCTACGGCCCGATCGGACCGGCCCAACTGCCGCGCGCGCTGGCCGGCGTCCACACCAGGGCGGCCCAGCTGCCCGACCGGTCGGAGCTGGACCCGCGCACCCGCAAGAACGCCGCGCTCGGCCGCCTCCTGGCCGGCCCCGCGCTGCGCCTGGCCAGGGCGGCGGAAGAACCGCTGCAACGCCGAGTCGGCGCCGTCTTCGACCGGTTCGACGTCCTCCTCACTCCCACCACCGCCACTCCCCCGCCCCGGATCGGCGCGCTGTCCGACCGGTCCGCCACACAGACCGACCGCGCCGCGATCCGCAGCTGCCCCTACGCCTGGCCGTGGAACGTCCTGGGCTGGCCCGCCGTCAGCGTCCCCGCCGGCCTGACCACGGACGGCCTCCCACTCGGGGTGCAGCTGCTGGGACCCGCCCACAGCGAACCCCTGCTGATCTCGCTCGCCGCCGAACTCGAGGCCCGGCAGGGCTGGCAGGACCTCTGGCCCCACCTGCGGCAACCCTGACCGGAGCCGGAGGTCCGCCCACGAACGAGCGACGGGCGGCCCCGGCCGGTGGCGATGGAAGAATGAGCCCGTGCCGAACAACCCTCCCGCCCGGGACCGCATCCTGCGCGCCGCACTGCGCATCATCGGGGACAGCGGCGTGTCCGCGGTGACCAACCGTCGCATCGCCGAGGAAGCCGGTGTCTCCCTGGGCTCCATCACCTACCACTTCGCCACCCAGCGCGATCTGCTGCGCGAGAGCCTCGCGCTGTTCGTCGAGAACGAGACCTGCCGCTTCGCCCAGCTCGCCACCCAGTACCAGGCCGACCCGATCAGCCCTGCGCTGGCCGGCCAGGTGGTCAGCCAGGCGGCCGCCGCCACCGCCTTCGACAGCGAGCACATCGCCTCCTTCGAGCTCTACATCCAGGCCGGCCGCGATCCCGAACTGCGCGGCGCCGCGGCCGCCTGCTTCGCCGCCTACGACCAGCTCGCCGCCTCGATCCTGCGCTCCCTCGGCATCGCCGACACCGACCGGGTCGCCCCCGCCGCCGTCGCCCTGATCACGGGCCTGCAACTGCGCCGCCTGGCCACCGGCTCCCCCGGCGACGACATCGGCGACGCCCTCCTGCTCCTGCTCGGCAACTCCGGCCCACCGACCTGACCCGCACCGGCGGCCCGACACGGGCCGCCGAACGCGTTCCCCGACTGTGCGCGACCGGTCCCCGGGGCCCGTGGAGGACATCGCAGACCGGGCGGGAGACGTCCGGCCGGCGCGGGTGGCCGTCCGGGCCCCTCGTACCCGAAGCACAGATCCGGCCGGAACGCAAGAGTCTGGCGTCCGAACGACTACACGTCTCTGTAGCGAATCCCGTCCAGCCGCGCGGACCGTCCCGCCACCATCGACGTGGGGGTCCATCGCGTCCCGACACCGGTACGCGCGAAGCGAAAGGCGCCAGGCTTCCATGACACTCGACGGTCCCGGCATCCCGCACGCCACCGCCGGACGCCTGCTGCGCCGACCCGGCCTGTGGGGCTTCCCCACGCTCATCATGATCATCGTGACCGCGGTGCTGACGCTCGCCTACATGGGCGGGATCCTCAACCCCACGGGCAACCTGCACCACTTCCCGATGGCCGTGGTCAACCAGGACCAGAGCGTCCGGACCGGCGCCGGACCGCTGGACGCGGGTGAGCTGGACCTCGGCCCGCGGATAGCCCAGGGCATCGCGAGCACGCCCGATCCAGGCCAGCGCGTGCAGTGGCGGGTCATGAGCATGGACCAGGCACAGCGCGAGATGGACAAGGACGCGCTCTACGGCGCCGTGGTCATCCCCGCCGGCTTCAGCGCGGACACCGTCGCGCTGACCCGGACCGCCGACGGCGACGCCGCCCCGCGGCAGCCCGCCCTGGAGCTGCTGACCAATCCACGCTCCGGGAGCACGGCCACCTCCATCGCCCAGGGCATCGGGGACCAGGTGGCCCAGACGGTGTCGCAGCAGGTCGCCGCCACGCTGGCCCAGCACGCCGGGCCCGCCGGCCCCACCGTCCACCGCATGCCGACCGCCGAGGCGATCCTGCTGGCCGCCCCGGTCACCCTGCACACCGTCGAGCACCGTCCGCTCGGCAACCACTCGGGCTTCGGTCTGAGTTCCTTCTACGTCAGCCTGCTGCTGACGCTGACCGCCTATCTGACGGCCGGGTTCATGAGCAGCACCGTGGACTTCGCACTGGGCTACCAGTCCTCCGAGCGCGGGCGGCGCTGGGCCCTCCGGCTGCCCCTGCCGATCACCCGCACCCAGACCCTGCTCGCCAAGATGGCCATGTCGGTGGCCCTCGCACCGGTGACCGCGACCGTCGTGCTGGGCTCCTGCGCCGTGATCCTGCACATGGACACCAGTCACTTCGCACAGTTGTGGATCTACTCGGTGTGCGCCACGATCGCCATCGGCGTCAGCGCCCAGGCGGTGCTCTCGCTGCTCGGCGGCCTGGGCACGCTGGTCGGCATGCTCTTCTTCGTCGCGCTGGCCGTGCCGTCCTCCGGTGGTAGCTTCCCGCTCCAGGCTGTTCCCACCGCCTACCGGTGGCTGGCCGTGTTCGAGCCCATGCGGCAGATCAACGAGGGCGTCCGCTCGCTGCTCTACTTCGACGGCCGGGCCGACGCGGGCCTGCTCCGGGCCTGGATCATGATCGCCGTGGGGTGCACCCTGGCCTCCTGCTGGGGCTGGTCGTCGCCAAGGTCCGCGACCTCCGCGGCCACCAGCGACTGACGGCCCGCCAGCTCACGGCCGTCCACTCGGCCGCCTCCGCGGCGCCGCTCAAGCCGGCCCGGTCCCACCGCCGGGTCCGCCCGGGCCGCGGGCTCGCGGCGGCGCTGAGCCTCCTCGTGAAGCCCGGCACGGGTCGGACCACCGGCTAGCCCCCTCCGGACGGCCGGGGCCCGGCCGAGCGGCGCCGACGGCACGGGCTGAGCGCGGCGCCCGCCAGCCCCTCCCCCGCCGCCACCCGGCCGGCCACCTCGCGGACGCCGCGGCTCGAGGTGGTCGGCCGCTCCCGTCAGAGGTACCCGAGCGCTCCGAACAGCGCCAGCGCCGCCGCGTCCACGCCGAGGATGACGCCGACCGTGAGCGCCTTGGTGCGCACGCGCTTCATGTCGTGGACCCAGAAGCAGACGAGGAAGAAGGGGAGGTACCCGATGAGCCAGATGAGGTAGGGGCAGGACGCCTGCCACCAGGACCAGTCCCAGGTCAGGGCGCCCGCGCGGTGCAGGAGCAGTTCCACCCCGACGCAGAGCGCGGCGTTGACCCCGGCGAGCAGCCAACGGTTGGGTATCCCGATGACGCGCACGGAGGGATCGCGCGGAAGCATCTTCGCGGCCGCGACTCCCATGATGGCGAACATGAAGCAGATCTCGATGTTGAGCCCGATCAGGATCTGGTAGGCCGTCGGCCCGGTGACCCCCCACACGGGCGCGCGGCCGGTGATGTGGAACACCAGGGCGTTCCACGTCTCGTTGAACCAGTCCATGCCCCAGAGCGCGAGCCCGGCGAAGAGGACGTTCCAGTCCCGCCGTTGGACCTCTGACGCGTAGACGTAGATCACCACGAGCAGCAGTGGCACCACGTACCACTGGAACTGGCCGGGGTCACGAAGGTGCTCCAACGCCTCGCGGGCGTGTTCGGTCACTGCCGCCTCCTGGGCTACTGGTCAGTAGCGGAGTATGGCGGCTGGACCGGTGCACGTCCATACGTCGGTCCAGCGAAGTTGGGAGACCGTCAGGTTCCGCCGTGCGGCGGGAGCCCGGCCCGCACGGGGTTCCACGAGGTCCCGAGCCGACCGCACCCGGTTCGAGGCGGTACCGAACGGGCCGGAGTGCGGTGCTGGTGTGATTCGGCGAACAATTACTTGAGCCCATCAATCATCTATGCCTAGCCTGTTTGCAGTTCAAATGATCTGGATTGCAAGCGATAGGGATGGTCAATCGATGTATGCCATTGGGATCACCGAGCCCGGAGGTCCGGAGGTGCTGGTCTGGCGGGAGGTGCCCGACCCCGTGGCACGGGAGGGCGAAGTCCTGGTCGAGGTGGCGGCCACCGCGGTCAACCGTGGCGACCTCATGCAGCGGCAGGGCCTCTACCCGCCGCCGCCCGGCGCGCCCGTCCATCCCGGCCTGGAGTGCGCGGGAAGGATCGTGGCGGTTGGCACCGGAGTCACCGGCTGGGCCGTCGGTGACGAGGTCTGCGCGCTGCTGGCGGGCGGCGGCTACGCCCAGCTGGTCGCCGTCCCGGCCGGGCAGCTGCTGCCGGTACCGAAGGGGCTGACGCTGGTGGAGGCCGCCGCCCTGCCGGAGGCCGCCGCGACGGTCTGGTCGAACGTCTTCATGGTGGGAGGTCTGCGGCCGGGCCAGACGGTGCTGGTGCACGGCGGGGCCAGCGGCATCGGCACCATGGCGATCCAGATCGCCAAGGCGCGCGGCGCGAAGGTGGTGGTGACGGCCGGCGGTGCGGACAAGCTGGCGCGCTGCGCCGAGCTCGGTGCGGACGTGGGGGTCGACTACCGCGGCGAGGACTTCGTCGAGGCGGTCCGGACGGCCACCGGCGGGGGTGGCGCGGACGTGATCCTGGACATCATGGGCGGCTCCTACCTGCAGCGGAACGTCGACGCGCTCGCGGTGGACGGCCACCTGGTGGTGATCGGCCTGCAGGGTGGGCTCTCGGCGCAGCTCGACCTGGTCCAACTGCTGGCGAAGCGCGGCACGGTGGCGGCCACCACGCTGCGGTCGCGGTCGCTGGAGAAGAAGGCGGAAGTGGTGGCATCGGTGCGCGAGCACGTCTGGCCGCTGGTGGAGTCGGGGGCGGTGCGGCCGACGGTGGACCGCGTGCTGCCGCTCGCCGAGGCGGCCGCCGCGCACCGGGTGCTGGAGAGCGGTGAGCAGGTGGGCAAGGTCGTACTGCGGGCCTGACCGGCCGCCCGGGCCGACGTGGCGGTCGACGACGTACGGGTCGACGACGGGGTGGCACGTCGCGGCGGTCCGGGCCACGGCCGACCGGTCGGAATCCTCCTACGGCAGGGAGGTGGTCAGGACGTCGGTGGTGCCGTTGGGGAGCGCGGTGATGCCGACTTCGGCTGCGAACATCCCGGGAGAACCGAAGGGGCCCGTGGGCGGTGCCCAGCCCGTCCAGTCGCCGTTGCCGTAGCGGAGATCGTGGTACGTACGTCCGTCGACGCCGATGGCGACGACCTGGGCGGACCCGTCGGGCAGGCCCGCGATGCCGATGGAGCCGGCGGCGAAGACAGCGGCACCGCCGCAACCGTCCGTTCGCGCGAAGTGGGAACAGCGCACGCGCCAACCGGCTGCGTGGGGTGTGTAACACGCGAAGTCCTCCTGGACTCGGGAAGGGACGCCGCCAGGCCCCTGGGCACGAGAGCCGGCCAGGTGGTGTGTCGGGTGGTGACGCGGTCGACCTCGTCGACGGCGCGTGCGGTCGTAGCTGTGGGGGTGATCGTTGATGACGAGGTCGACGGCGCATTGCCCGGGCAGCCGGATCCAGACCGATCATCTCGGCGCAGACGTTCGGCCTGAACGCCGGGGTCACGGCCACCGCGCCAGCCTCGGTCACGTCCGGCAGCGCCTTCACCGTCTCGCTCTCTCCCGACGCGCTCACGGTGCCCGGCTCCGTCAGCGGATACACCGTCAACTCGATCGGCAACGTCCAACTCACCATGCCGGCACCCACCAACGCGACCGTCAACGGCGCGACGCTCTCGGGCGGTTCCGGACTCGGCTCCAGCACTCCGAGCGTCGCCGTGAACGGCGGCGACATCGTCCTGACGGTGCCCCGCCCCATCGCGGGTGGCGGCACGTTCACCCTTCCCACGGTCACCCCGGCCCTGACCGCGGGCGCCGCCGGCACCAGCGTCACCACCCAGCTCGCCGGCAGCAGTTACTCGGCCCCGGGCCTCACCTTCACCGCCAGCGTGCCCTTCCTCTTCTTCACGCTCAGCGTGCCGACGTCCTGCTACCCGTCTCCCAGCCCGGTCCTCAGCACGACGACCGTCGACTGACCCGCCCCGCGCGACCGGTGCCGAAGGCGCCGCCACGGAGGATCCAGGGGCCCTCGGTGCTGCCCGATCGCCCGCCCGGGCAGCACCTGGGGGGTGAGCTCGTCCAGGCTGCGCTTGGCCGGCTCGGGGACCAGCAGGGTGAATATGACCAGCTCGCCCTTGACCCCCGGGCCGGTCAGCCGGGTCCGGGTGGTCGGCTGCCGGTCGCCGTCCAGGACGACGGCGGTGGCGCCGAGTTCGGGCTCCTCCTCGGTGCCGCGTGGCAGCCCGAGCAGCGGCTCCGGCGCCGAGTCGGCGCCCAGCAGGGCCGGGCCGGTGCCCGGCTCCCACGGCGCACGGCCCATCAGCTCGGCGGCGGCCGCCAGCCCTGCGCGCGTTCTTCGGGGCTCATCAGGTGGGCCTCCTTCTCAGTTCCACGACCAGGTCGAAGACGTCGGAGCGCATCCAGGTGCTGCTGGTCTCGAGCACCTGACCGCTGGTCTCGTCGGCCAGCTGACCCCGGGTGTTGATCAGCATCGGGCGGCCCTTGACCTTCAACCGCGAGGCCAGGTCCTCGTCGGCGACCTGGATCCGGGTACGGCTCCAGGTCCGCACCGGGCGGAAGTGGAAGTCGTCCACCAACACCGGGTACAGGGAGGCGGAGGCCGTCAGGTAGCGGCCCAGCTCCGGAACCGTCCCGGCGGGCAGCACGCTCTCCGACAGGCCCACCAGCTCGTCGTTGACGTAGCGCTGGCGCGACAGCCGGACGACCTCGGCGCCCGGCGGCAGCTCCAGCAGCTCCCGCTCCTCCTCGGTGGCCTGGCCGGCCGCACCGAGGCGGTTGACGGTCCGCGGGCTGCCCCCGGCGTCGAGGACCGTCTGGGTCCACGACGCCGGGCCCTCGGCGTCGATGCGATACTCCAGCCGAGTGGCCACGAAGGTTCCCCGGCCCTGGATCCGGCGGACCAGATGGCGCCGTTCCAGTTCCTGGAGGGCTGCGCGGGCGGTCAGGCGGTTCACCTGGAACCGCGTCGCGAGTTCGTTCTCGGAGGGGACCGGAGTGCCGGGCGACAGTGCCAGCAGCTCGTCGGCCAGGGTGTCAGAAAGCTCCAGGTATGCGCTCACTCTTGTATAGATAACCCGGAACAAGCGACTCAAGCCCATCGGACAACCCCGCACTCGGCAGACATCCGCCGAACTTCCGTGTCACGCCCGGCCAGTGGAGGCTTCACCGTGGCTCGACGGGGCCCGTGGCGTCGTCGGCCGCGGTGACCTGGACCGGCTCGGTGGACAGCGTCAGGCATCGCCTCCGCCGTCGGCCTCGCCCCCGACGACCCACGCCACATCGCCGTCCAACTCCTCGCGCCGGGCCCGAACACCGCCCTCCGGGAAGCATGCGAACTCACGCTTCACATCGAGGAGTTGGGGTGACAACCGCCGCGAGGGGGGAGACCGCACCCGAACCTCCGCCGCCGCCCTCCGACCAACCGGCGAAGGGCCGACCCTGGGGGCGGCGCTGGCGCGGCTGGAGGAGCGGGAGCGGGAGACCGCCGCGCAGGCCGAGGCGACCCCGGAGAAGATCGCGGAGCCGACCGCGCTGCTGGACGGGTTCGACAAGGCCGCCGAGGAGATCCGGATCACCCACGAGAGGCTGCCGGAGCTGCCCGATCCACGACCGCCCACGACCAGGCCGCTTGCCCCCGCCGAAGGCAGAACGGGCGTCAACTCACTTACTCCCCCCCGACGACCCTTGATGGGCAGCCAGATGCATAACAAACGTTTGGTATGTAGAGTTGCGAGCAACGGACGACCAACCCCGGGACGAGCAGACCGCCGCGGCTCGGCCCGCCAGGCCCGAAGGAGAGCCCGCATGCCCGACCCGGACACCTCGCTACCGTTCACCGCCTCCTCGGACCGGCTGCGGCGGGCCCGCGAGCTGGCCTCCCGCGCCGGGATCGACGCCCTGCTGGTCTCGCCGGGCGCGGACCTGCACTACCTGACGGGCTATCGTGCCGCGCCCCTGGAACGGCTCACCTGCCTGGTGCTCCCCGTCGAGGGCGAGCCCTTCCTGCTGGTGCCGGCCCTGGAGGAGCCGGCCGCGCAGGCGTCGCCGGCCGCCGGCCTCGACCTGGAGATCGTCAGCTGGCAGGAGACCCAGGACCCGTACGCGCTCGCCGCCACCCGGCTGCCCGCGGTCGCGACGGTCGGCGTCGACAACCGGATGTGGACCGAGAAGGCGATGGCGTTCCAGGCCGCCCTGCCCGGCAGCCGCCAGGTCCTCGCCGGGCCCGTACTGAGCGAGCTACGGATGCGGAAGTCGCCGCAGGAGGTGCGGGCCCTGCGGCAGGCGGGCGGTGCGATCGACCGGGTACACGCCCGGATGGCCGAATGGTTGCGGGTGGGGCGCACCGAGCGCGAGATCGGACGGGACATCGCGGAGGCGATTCTCGCCGGGGGACACGTCCAGGTCGACTTCGTGATCGTCGGCTCCGGGCCCAACAGCGCCAGCCCGCACCACGAGCTGTCGGACCGCGTGGTCCGCGCCGGGGACCCGGTCGTCGTCGACATCGGCGGGACCACCGCGGCCGGCTACTGCTCCGACTCCACCCGCTGCTACGTTCTCGGTGAGCCCCCAGCCGAGTATCGCCACCTGTACGAGGTACTGCTGCGCGCCCAGCGCGCCCAGACCGACGCCGTCCGGCCGGGCATCACCGCCGAGGAACTGGACGCCATCGGCCGGGACGTCATCACGACCGCCGGCTACGGCCCGCAGTTCCTCCACCGCACCGGCCACGGCATCGGCCTGGAGACCCACGAGGAGCCGTACATCGTGGCGGGTTCGGCCAGGCCGCTCGAACCGGGGATGGCGTTCTCGGTCGAACCGGGCATCTACCTGGCCGGACGCTACGGCGCCAGGATCGAGGACATCGTGGTGTGCACTTCCGATGGCGGCGAGCGACTCAACCGGACATCCCGCGATCTCACCGTCCTCCCCGGCTGACCCAGCCCGGCCCGGGCTGGCGTTCGCGGACAACGCCGGGGCGACCCAGGGCTGCGCCAAGGTCAGCACCGAGGACACCACGCCGTTCGGCTTGCCGATCAAGGCCCTCGCGGCGAGTCCGCAGGTGCCCAACTCGGTGCCTGCGGACTCCGGTCGATCCAGAGGCTGCCCGATGGAACAGCGATCGGACGCCCACTCGACGTTCACCGAAGTCCTCCGGCCTGCGCCGCGCCGCCCGCTGGTCCGCACTGGCGTGTCGGGTGAATTCCCGCTGGAGGGGTGCCCCGGTGGCGGGGTCAGCCGAAGGTGAAGGAGTAGGCACTCAGCCCCGGCGAGAGCGTCACCTGAAGTGAACCCCGTTCGGGTGTCGAGCGGTTGAGCAGGGTGTAGATGTTCGGTGCGCCGGAGACGGGGTAGGTCGTGGTCTTCCCGTCGGCCGTCGCGGTGATGGTGCCGGTGCCGCCGACGTCGAGGTAGATGTCGTCGGCCTGGTAGTTCAGGGTGATCCCGGCGTTCGCCTTCGCGGTCAGGGACTCGTCGCTCACCGACCAGGTGCCGGTGAGCGCGAACCGGTCGTCGGGGACGGTCGCGGGGTAGTGGAAGGTCGCCGTTCCAGGGGTGAGTGCGGCTTCGCCGGCGTAGGTGGTGGCGCGGGCGGATCCGAGATAGGTCTCCGGGGTCTGCGCGGTGTCGGTGGGCGTGCGGTCGGCGACCTGGGTGGGGGCGGGCAGGGTGACACCCGGGTGCGCGGCGGTGAGGAGTTGGCGGATCAGGGACTCGGTGCCGGCGTAGTCGCCCTCGCCGATGGAGACGTAGCGCACCGTACCCGTCGAGTCGATCAGGTACTCGGCCGGCCAGGACTCGTTGGCGTAGTTGTTCCACGTCGTGTAGTTGTCGTCGAGAGCCACCGGATACCCGATACCGAGGCGCTTGGCGCCAGCCGCCACGTTCGCGGCGACGTGCTCGAAGGCGTACTCGGGGGTGTGCACCCCAATCACCTGGAGGCCGTCCGCCCGATAGGCGGCGTCCCAGGCCGTGACGTGGGCGATGGCACGCTGACAGTTGATGCAGGAATAGGCCCAGAAGTCGACCAGGACGACTTTTCCCTTCAGCGCGGCGATGGTGAGCGGGGCGCCCTGCGGCGTGTTCAGCCACTGGCTGATGCCCGCGATCGGCGGCGCGGCACCGCAGTTCTGCAGGATCCCCGATCCCGCGTTCTGGCCACACGCGGCCAGGGCGGCACTCTGCGCGGGCGCCGCCAGGGCCTTGCTGACACTGCCCGAGTGGTCCACCGCCCGGTCCAGGGCCGCCGTGTAATCCGGGACGTCGCGTTGGAGCGCGTCGGTGACGTTGAAGGTGAGCGCGACGGCGAGCGCGATCACCACCGCCCCCGCGACGACCCGGATCCTGCGCTGGCGGCTGCGGAACACCCGCAGCCGCTCGGCCAGTCCACGTCCGGCCAGCGCGAACAGCAACAACGGCACGGCGGTGCCGACCGCGAAGGCCAGTGTCAGGACCAGCGTCCGCAGACCGACCCGTCCGGTGGCGCCAGCCACGGTGATGGCCGCGAGCACCGGCCCGGCACACGGCACGTAGACCGCGCCGAGCGCGAGCCCGAGCACGAACCCACCCCGGTCGACACCGACCCGCCGCTGCGGGATCCGCGAGAACGGCCGCTCCAGCAAAGACTCCAGGCGCGGCACCATCATGCCCACCCCGAGCAGCACCAGCGCCACCAGGCCGGCCCACCGGAACAGATCCTGCGGCACCGGCAGCGCGCTGAGCACGAGCGTCCCCACCAGAGTGAACACCGAGAAGCTCAGGGTCAGCCCAGCCACCACCAGGTACGGCCGCCGACCGCCCACCCCCGTAGCATCCCGGGCGCCCTGCGCCCCGCCGGCCAGGAAGATCACCGGCAGGACCGGCAGGATGCAGGGCGAGATCCCCGTGATCAGACCTCCCACGAGCCCGATCAGAACGAGCGTGATCACAGAGGCCTCCGAGTGGCTGTGCCGAGCGGTGTCACCAGCATCTGGTGCCGATCACCAGCGTAGATCCGCAGGCTGGGCGCCTCCTCGGAATCGGCTCCCAGCTGCCTTACCGCCTTCTTACCGTCCCCTCCTGACTCCGGCGCTTCGGGGTGATGGTGGTGGCCGTACGGCCGCGACCGGCTCCCCGACGCTCCTCGCGCGTTGATCACCTGCGTCGCCACCGCAGCACTCGGGGCCGCCACGGCGATCCTCGCGGCTCCCAACGACGCCGACGTGGTGTGCGCCATCGGCCTCTTCGCCGTCGTGGGCGGCGCGGGCGGCGCCCGCCGAACCCTACGGGCAGCCGAGGAGCGGACTGACCGAGCCGTCCTCGAACAGCTGCACCACACCTCGGCGCTCGACCCTGTCGCACTACTGAGCTCTTCGGTTCGGGGTGCCGTCAAGGCAACCCGGTTCCGACAGAGATCAGTCCACCGTCGGCCGCTCAGCGGGCGTTGCTTGCTCCAGGCTCACGTCGAGGCCACAGCCGAGGCGTGCGCCGCGGTGGTCGGGACACGATATCGCCACCAGTCGATCTGCCGGACAGCACTACGCGCAGTCGTACGGGAGCCTCCGGGTCGGGGGCCGGGTGGATCTTGATCTCCAGCCGGTGGGCTTCTCCGCGCACCGGATGATCATGATGGCGTTCGAACCGGCGGCCGACCCGGTCATGGCGGGCCGCTCGGCCGTCATGGCCGGCCGCTCCTGCCGCGCCGCCGGGCCCCAGACGCCGACCGTGGCGACCGTGGCGGGCACGGCGATCACGCCGAGGGGGCACGGCAGGCCGGATTACTGTCCACCACCACGCCCCTGACAGCCTGTCCGATCGATGGGATGGCCGTGGCCACGTGGGGCGACCCGGTGGCCAACCTGGCGGGCACGTCTGTGCGGTGGATGAGCGCGGGGTTGCGCCTGGGAGGACGACCGGGGCGGGAATGGTCGACGCCCGCTCACCCCGACCGGGGGAACCGACTCCGGCGCATCAGCCCGGGTCGGTCCCGATCGAGGTGCGCGGCGCGGGTCAGTGAAGTGGGGGCGGGCTCAGGTCCAGCCTGCCGGCCACGCCGTCCAGCAGTGCGAACAGGCCGGCCCGGAACCGGTCGCGCTCGGACAGTTCGCCGACGAGCTTGGGGAACACCTCCCGGGGGTCGCCGCCGCCGAACAGCGCCTGGGTACGGGGGAATTCCCCGGTGGCGAAGAGGGTCTCGGCGAACCGCGTGGCCGCCGCGACGGTCTCGTCGTCGACCGGGGCGGCCGCCGAGCGCATGTCGGCCGAGCGCATCACGTTGCCGTGCACGTAGTCGTCGACCAGGTTCAGCAGTGCGAACTTCTCGGACGGCTCCAGGTTCGTGTCGTCGACGGCCGCGAGGGACTGTTCGAAGTGCCGCATGGCGTTCGGGCCTGGACTGACGTTCTGCAGGGAGTACAGGGCCCAGGGATGACGCATCAGCACCTCCCAGGTGCGGGTGGCGACCGCCGCGAGCGCCTCGTACCAGTGGCCGGGGAGGTCGCCGGCCGGGACGAGCACCTCACCCATCATCGCGTCGTCCATCAGCGCGACCAGCTCGTCCTTGGTGCGGACGTAGTAGTAGAGCGTCATGGTGCCGGCGCCCAGCTCGGCCGCGACCCGGCGCATCGAGACTGCGGCGAAGCCCTCGGTGTCGGCGATCCCCAGCGCGGTCGAGGCGATCTGTTCCCGGGTGAACTTCGGACGGCGGGTGCCGGGCTGTGCCCTGGTCCAGATCAGTGAGGAGTCGCCTTCGCTTGCCATTCGTACACTGTACCGTTAGCGTTGTTAGTACGCCGTACGACATTCACGTACGTGATACGAACAAGCGACCCTGGAGGCATCGTGACCGAGGTGGACGTCGATGTACTGATCGTCGGGGCCGGTCCGACCGGGCTCACCCTGGCGTGCGAGCTGGCGGTCCGGGGTGTCGGCTGCCGCGTGGTCGACCGGGCGAACCGGTTCTTCGGAGGGTCACGTGCCGACGGCATCCAGCCGAGGACCATGGAGATCTTCGCCGACCTCGGGGTCCTCGCCCCGATCCTGGCGAGTGGTGATCTCGGCACGGTGATGCGCGCCTACCGAGGCGAGGAGGTCGTCTGGGAGGGCCGGATGAGCGAGCCCACCCGGCCGACCCCGGCCGTGCCGTACCCGAACATCTGGTTCGTGCCCCAGTTCCGCACCGAGGAGATCCTCCGCGAGCGACTCGCCGAGCTCGGCGCGCGCGTGGAGTCGGCGACCGAGCTGATCAGCCTCACCCAGGACGCCGACGCCGTGACCGCGACCCTGGTCGCCGACGGGACGGCCGAGACCGTACGGGCCCGCTACCTCGTGGGCGCCGACGGCGGTCACAGCACCGTCCGCAAGCTGCTCGGCATCGCCTTCCCCGGCGAGACCGACGAGACCACGACCATGCTGTTCGCCGACGCCCGGGTGGACGGGATCAGCCACGACCACGGCCGGATCTGGCAACACGGCGACGGCGGAGCCTCCGTGACACCGCTGGCCGGAACGGACCTGTTCGTCATCACGGCGCGACCGCCGGACGACCGGGACGAACCGATCGCCGACTACCTGCAACGACAGATCACCGAGGCATCCGGCCGCACCGACATCCTGGTACGCGAGGTCACCTGGCACACCACCTGGCGCTCGAACACCAGGCTGGCCGAGCGCTTCCGCGAGGGACGGGTCCTCCTGGCCGGGGACGCCGGGCACGTTCACCCACCGACCGGCGGGCAGGGCATGAACACCGGCATCCAGGACGGCTACAACCTCGGGTGGAAGCTCGCCGCCGCGTTGTCCGGCGGCACCGACGCCCTGCTGGACAGCTACGAGCGGGAGCGGATGGTGGCCGCGCGCACCGCGCTGGACATCGCCACCACCCTGCTGGAGAAGCACCGGCGGGGCGACGACGACGCGCACGTGCGCGGCCCCGAGGTCCACGGGTTCACCCTGAACTACCGCGACAGCCCGCTCTCCCGCGACGAGCGCGCCCGCCCCGGAACCCTGAGGGCCGGTGACCGGGCGCCGGACGCACCCATGACCTGGGCCGACGGCCGCTCGCTGTGCCTGTTCGACCTGTTCAACGGTCCCCACTGGACGCTGCTGGCCTTCGGCGCCGCGCACGCGCACACCGTCGCCGCCCTCAACGACCGCTTCGGAGCCGCGCTGCACGCCTACTGCGTGGTCCAGCCCGGTCAGCCGACCGACGGCGCCACGGTGATCGACAGTCAGGGCCACGTCCGCGCCGGGTACGGCACCAGCGACTCCGCCCTCGTGCTGGTCCGCCCGGACGGCTACGTCGCCCTGGTGGCCGAACCCGGCACCATCGAACGGTTCGAGGCGTACTGGACCGCCCTGCACGGCGACGCCACCTCCGAGGCCGGCAACCGGACGGCGGAAATCCTCCCGGGGTGACCGACCAGGTCTGACGGCTCGGCCTCCTCAGCGACACAGTCAAACCGAACGACTTCCGACCCGGTGCACCGTCGGGCCGCGCCGGAGGGCCCCGTCGACTTCCGTCACAGCAGTCGTTCCCACCCAACCAGCGCCGGGACGGCCAACTGCGCGAACGCGGCGGACGCCACGCTCCGCACCGGCCCACCGGGCCGGGATACCGCGGCGGTGCCGCTCCTGTTGAACTGTCGCTACGTCACATCCTCATGGGCCCCGTGCCGGAACTGGTCGAGGCGCTGCCGGCCGGACAGAAGATCATCGACCGCAGCACGGTCAACGCCTGGCACGACGACCGGGTCCGCGAGGCCATCGAGGCCGCCGGCCGGCAGAAGCTGATCGTCGCCGGAGTGTCGCTCGAGGTGTCCGCGGCACTGCCCGCGATCTCCGCGACCGCCTCCGGCTACGCCGCATACGTCGCCGTGGACGCCTCCGGCACCTTCAGCCAGGCCAAGCGCGAGGCCGGACTGCTGCGCATGCAGCAGGCGGGCGTCATCGTCTCCGACTACGCCACCCTCATGGTCGAGGCCCTCGCCGACAACGCCGTCCCCGAGTCCGCCGCCCTCTCGCCACCTTCCCCGACCCGATCGGCCGCGACAGCGTCATCCAGTTCCCCGGCGGCATCGACACCCAGCTCTGGCACGAGACCACCCTGTCGCCCGCCCCCTTCCCGGCTCTGACGACGGTGCCCGACAACCGCGTCTACGTGCCCAGCGACACCCTCCCCGCCTTCATGAAGTCCTACCTGGCCTTCGCCAAGGGCCGCGTCGTCCTGGACGACCGCCACGCCGACGGGGCCCAGATCGGCGCGCCGGGCACCACCTACCACCGCATCGCCATCACCTCGGAATACGGCAACACAGTCGTCATCTCCACCGCCGACGGCTACCTCGACAACCCCTTCGGGCACGAGGTCAGCGGCATCGCCGTACCGGACCTGACCGACACCGTGGCCAAGGCCCGGGCCAACGGCGCCACGGTCCTCTGGGGCCCGTACGCCGGTCCGGGAGGACACAGCGCCATGGTGCGCTTCCCCGAAGGCTTCATCACCGAGATCCACGACGGCACCCTGCGCTGACCCACGCACCGACCCCGGGGCCGGCCCGAACCCCTCGGCGCCGGTCCGGCACCACCGCCCGCACGGCGGTACCGGACCCGCCTCGTGCAGCGTATGGCAGGCGGCCTCGCCGCATGCGCGGAGCAACCCCGCCGTACGGAAGGCCGAGCAACCCCGGTCCCGCATGGACGCGTTGAGCCATGCGGGATCGCTGACGAGTCACAACGCGTCCTTCGGCCCCGCCAACTGGACGCCGGCCCATCACGGCGGTGCGCCGGTACCCGGTGCGTGGGCCAGGGAGCTGCTGCGCTCCGAATCGTCGGCCACGACGAGGAACAGACGCCCCGCGCCGCGCCGGCGCCCACCGCACGCTTCCCGCCGAGGGCACGGACCACACCGTCCCCGGGTGGAGGCGTGCTTGGCGCGCTCCGCTTCCAGTCCCCGGCCCTGGTCGTGACGGTCCCGGCCCGGAGACCCGGGTCACCGGTGTGACCTGCTCATCCGTCGGTCTGTCGTTGGAAGCCACTGGGAGGTCCGGTCGGGTCCTGGCTGGTGAGGTGGGCACGGGCGTGGGTACGGAAGGCCGCCACGAGGTGGTTGGGGTCGTGGGCGCGGGTGGCGAGCACGACGTGGCTGGGCTCGACGCCCTCCAGCGGGATCGCGGTGAGGTCCGGGTGCACGGGGTGGAAGGGGGCGATGAACACGGCCTGTCCGGCGGCGGCGAGTTCGATCAGGTCCTCGAGCACTTCGGCCAGGGGGCCGTCAGGGGCCGGGTGCCCGTCGGGTCTGGGGTCGATGCGCCAGAAGGCGCTCACCATCGGATCACAACTCCGCACCTTGGGCAGGGGTTCGTCGGCGATGTCATCCAGGGTGACCGATTCCTTGCCGGCCAGCCGGTGGTCCAACGGCACCAGCAGGAGGCGGGGTTCGTCGTAGAGGGGGGTCACCTCCAGGCCGTCGGTCGCAAACGGCATCCGGGTGACCACGGCGTCCACGCGGTGGTCCAGCAGGGCCTGGCGCCGGTCGTGCGCGCTCAGGTGACGGGTCGCCACCTCGGCGACGGGGTGTTGTCGGCGCAGTTCGCGCACGGCCGGGGTGATGATGACCCCTGGTGTGTAACCGATGGTGATGCGGTCGGGCCGTGCGGCGGCGCGGGTGCGTGCCGCGGCCTGGTCGGCGCAGCGCAGCAGCGCGGTGGCGAGCGGGAGGAAGACCTCGCCTGCCCGGGTGAGGTGGTTGCCGTGCGGCGTGCGCTCGAACAGAGGGGTGCCGAGCTGCTGTTCAAGGCGGCGGATCTGCCGGCTCAGGGACGGCTGGGTGGTGTACAGCGCCTGGGCGGCGCGGCCGAAGTGCCGGTACTCGGCCACGACGGTGAAGCACCGCACCAGACGCAGGTCGAAGGGCACGCGAAATGGTGGTGATTCGGACATTGTTTCGAACTGATCCCCCGTTAGAGTTCTGATATTGCCTCAAGTACCCCTACGAACAGAGTGATACGCACGGCGCATCGGCCCATACAAAACAGTCAATAGACCTGACATGTTCCGTGGCCGCACAGTAGGACCGTCGTCCGGCGGTATCCGGAGCCGCCGGCAGGCCGATCCTCGGACGGCCGGCGGCTGGCGCTTGCCCGGCCGCGTACTTCGAGTCGAGCGCACGGCGTTGCGTTTCGCACCGGCCGGGAAGGAGACCCCCGTGGCGCACCTGGCGGACAAGAGCACGGCCGCTCCCGTCGCCACTCTGGCGACCGTCGGACCCGCAGCGTCCGGCCCCGCTGGAAACGCGTCGACGGCGACCGCCGAGCCGAACATCACATGGCTACCCGAAACGGTGGTCACTGCCTCAGCCCTTGGGACGCCCCGTTGATCCTCCACCCCGGCATCGAACGCGGGGTGCCGCCCGTCTGCGGACGTGTCGGCACAGCGCGCCACGCCGCGCAGGCGCCCGGCCGACGGGCACAACGCCGCCTGACAGCACCCCTGCCTGACGCCCGACGCACAGGCCGGGCGGCGTGGCTCCCGACCTGACCTCCGACGAGATCTCGGACAACGAGCCGGGCCGGGGGCTGCTCCGTTGTCCTCGGCGAGTGCCCACCGGGGGCCGGGCAAAAAGCCGAGGGATCCTCATGGATATGGACCAGGGTAAATCAGACGCCTCGGGAGAGATCGAAATGGGAAATGAGGCCGGCGGACCGGAAAATGGAGCTGATCGATCCGAATCGGAGGTGGCCGGGGCGGTCTCGCCGCCGAATTCCACGGGCGGGGTAACCCCGGATGTATTCACGCTTACCGGCGGGGCCGTCGAGGCGGCCGTCCGCGAGGCGC
>NZ_JBVHLF010000098.1:0-22683 GCF_055559155.1 Kitasatospora sp. NPDC024654 | reverse complement strand
CTGCAGGGGGGACCCTGTGGGAGAGTAGGACGCCGCCGAACGATTTTTCAGAGAAGCCCCTTCCGGGAGACCGGGAGGGGCTTCTCGCATTTCCGAACCCGGAACGGGACCGGAGTGAGCGGGACCGCTCGACGGACCGGAGGCGGGGCTGCCGAGGGCGACCTCCGGCCGGGCAGGAGGGGCCCGGGAAGGCGAGGTCGGCCGCTGTGAGCACGCGTCGGGAGCCTGGAGGACGGAGCGGCGCTCTGCGAGGGCACGAGGGCTGGCCTGCCGAAATGACTGTACTGATGTCCGAGTAGTATCCCGGTGGTCCGAGACGGCCGGCAGTTCTGACAGCCAGCCCTCCCCGACAGCGGCGGGTCCGAAGCCAACAGCCATGCCTGCCCGCAGCCGAGATCCAGGGGTTGATCAACGAATGGCACGTCCATCCCTTACCCGCGCACACCGGGCACTGCTCAGCCTGGTGGCGGTCGGCGCCTGCCTGATCTCCGGGATCGGCTTCGCCGGTTCGTACTCGGCGGTGAGAGCGCTGGCCGTGCACAAGGGGTTCGGCACCTTCGCGTACGCGTTTCCGATCGGCGTGGACGCCGGCATCGTGGTGCTGCTCGCGCTGGACCTGGTGCTGACCTGGCTGCGCATACCGTTCCCGCTGCTGCGACAGGCGGCCTGGCTGCTGACGGTCGCCACCATCGCCTTCAACGCGGCGGCCTCCTGGGGCGATCCGCTCGGGATGGGCATGCACGCGGTCATCCCGGTGCTCTTCGTGGTGATCGTCGAGGCCTCGCGGCACGCGGTCGGTCGGATCGCCGCGATCACGGCGGACCGGCACATGGAGTCGGTCCGGCTGATGCGCTGGGTGCTCTCGCCGGTCCCCACGTTCCGGCTCTGGCGCCGGATGCAGCTCTGGGAGCTGCGCTCGTACGACGAGGTCGTGCGGCTGGAGCAGAACCGTCTCGTCTACCGGGCCCAGCTGCGGTTCCGCTACGGGCGGGGCTGGCGGCGCTCGGCGCCGATCCAGGCGCTGCTGCCGCTCAAGCTGGCCAAGTACGGTGTCCCGCTCGACGTGACCAGCCTGGACCGGCTCGACGGCGGGCTGCCCAGGGAGCTCGGGGGCCAGGGGACTTCGGTGACCTCGGCGGTGGCGCCCGCGCAGTCGTCCGTCGCCGTGCCGCCGGTCTCCGCGGCCGTCGCCGTGCCGACTCTCGCCAAGCTCGCCGCCGCCCGCTGGCGGGACGCCCAGGGCGCTTCGGAGTCATCCTCCCAGGCGGCTCAGGCAGCTCGGGCCGCGCAGGGTGCGCAGGCGGTGCAGGGGATCCAGGGTGCCCGGCTGGCGCGGGACCACCAGGTACCGGCGATCACCGGTGCACCGGCGGCGGAGGACGCGCTGGGTGGGCAGCGGCCGAACCCCGCTGAACCGCCGGCCGACGGCGTGGACGTCGCCAAGCCCGTGGTGCAGCAGTCGCCGTGGTTCCGGCCGCAGCCGGCTCAGCCTCAGCAGTCCCAGCAGCCACAGCAGTCCCAGCAGCCACAGGCCGGCGAGCCGCGACCGACGCCGGCCCGGCCCGAGCAGCAGCAGCCGGTGCGGCAGCAGCCCGACCCCCGGGTGGCCGAGGTGCTGCAGGCGGTCCGCGCGCAGGCGGCGCAGGTCGCCGGCTCGGCCGGCGCCGAGCGTCCCGTGGCGGAGCCCGCCCGCGATGCGGAGACCGGACCGCTCAACGGCCAGTGGGGCGCGCAGCAGCTGACCGGCCAGCAGGCCCAGCAGGCGGCCGCGAGTGTGTTCACCCCCCGGGTCCCGGTGCCGGCGCAGGCCGGTCAGGAGCACCCGGCGGCGGAGCCGGCCGGCGACGTGCCCGAGGAGACCCCGCGGTCCGAGGCGAGGGCGGCGGAGACGGCGGGCCCGCAGCTCACCGTCGACCTGGGCGTCGAGGCACTGATCGCCTATCAGGAGAGCCACGGACAGGACCCCGACGAGGAGCGGCTGGCCCAGTTCCTGTTCAGCCAGTACGGCGTGAGCGGGCGCCAGCCCGGCAGCCCGGTGAGCGTCGCCGACATGCGCCGGATGTGGCCCGCCCTGCAGGACCGCTACGCGAGCCTGGGCCGCGAGTAGCAGCGCGGCGAGCGAAACCCCGGACGGATGACGCCGGGCCGGACCCCCCACCGCGGGATCCCGGCCCGGCGTCCGCGTACTGGGCCGCCATTGACGGCCGCCGGTGGCGCGGTTACCTTCGCCTCAACAAACTGTTGAACGAGTGGACCGTGGAGGAACCCGGATGTCGCAGGTCGAGGTGGACGGCGGCGTGGCCGCCGGAGCAGCCCCGCGGGGTCCGGCCTTCTCCGCGGCCGCCCGCGCGGGCGTGGAGGCGCTGCTCGGGCCCGTCGACGCCGAGCTGGTCCGCCGCTACCCGGGCGACTCCGGTTCCCGGCAGCCGGTGCACACCGTCTACGTACCGGCTGACGCGTTCGCCGCCGACACCGTGGCCGAGTGGGGCCGCCAGGCGCTGGACGCGCTCGACACCCACGCCGCCACCCCGGCCCAGCTGGCCGAGGCGCTCGGCGTCCCGGCCGACGAGCTGATCACCGAGGTGCACGCGCGGGTCCGGGCCAAGCTCCAGCGGGAGCCGATCGAGGACCTCCGGATCGACTTCGAGGACGGCTACGGCCCCCGCTCCGACGCGGAGGAGGACGCCGCCGCGGTACGGGCCGCCCGACTGGTCGCCGCCGCGGTGGCCGACGGCACCGCCCCGCCGTACATCGGCATCCGGACCAAGTGCATGGAGGCACCGGTCCGCGCCCGGGGCATCCGCACCCTGGAGCTCTTCCTCGGCACGCTGCTCGCCGACGGTCGCGAGCTGCCCGCGGGTCTCGTGCTCACCCTCCCCAAGGTCACTCACCCCGAGCAGGTCACCGCGCTGGTCCGGCTGCTGGAGGACTTCGAGCGGCAGGCCGGGCTCCCGGCCGGGCGGATCGGCTTCGAGATCCAGATCGAGACCACCCAGGCGATCCTGGGCGCCGACGGCCGGGCCACCGTCGCGCTGATGATCGACGCCGCCGAGGGCCGCGCCACCGGCCTGCACTACGGCACCTTCGACTACAGCGCCTCCTGCGGGGTGGGCGCGGCCTACCAGAGCATGGAGCACCCGGTCGCCGACCACGCCAAGGCGGTGATGCAGGTCGCCGCGGCCGGCACCGGCGTGCGGCTCTCGGACGGCTCGACCAACGTGATCCCGACCGGCCCCACCGAGCAGGTCCTCGCCGCCTGGAACCTGCACCACCGGCTGGTCCGCCGTTCGCTCGCCCGCGCCTACTACCAGGGCTGGGACATGCACCCCGCCCACCTGCCCACCCGGTACGCGGCGGTCTACGCCTTCTACCGCGAGGGCCTGTCGGCGGCCGCGGCCCGGTTGGCCGCCTACGTGGCCAAGGCCGGCGGGGACGTGATGGACGAGCCGGCCACCGCCAGGGCGCTCAGCGGCTACCTGCTACGCGGCCTGGACTGCGGGGCCGTGGACCTCGCCGAGGTGACCGAGCTGACCGGCCTGGACCGCGAGCGGCTGGACGCGCTCTCCGGCCGCTGAGCCGCCCGGCCCGGGGTCGGGCGGACGGGTGTGCGACCGGACCGGCCGGCCGGTGAGTAGGCTGGCGGGCATGCCGCAGCCAGCCCCGAAGCCGTACCTGACCATCCGGGGGACCGGCAGCCACGAGATCGAGGTCAAACGCTCGCGGTTCATCTGCCAGCTGGCCCGGGCCACCGACAAGGAGCAGGCGCAGGAGTTCATCGCCGGCGTCCGCAAGCGCTACTGGGACGCCCGGCACAACTGCACCGCCTTCGTGGTCGGCGCCGAGCAGCGCCGCGAGCGCTCCAACGACGACGGCGAACCGGCCGGCACGGCCGGGGTGCCGATGCTGGAGGTGCTGCGCCGCCGGGGCCTCACCGACACCGTCGCGGTGGTCACCCGCTACTTCGGCGGGGTGCTGCTTGGTGCGGGCGGCCTGGTCCGGGCGTACGCCGGGGCGGTCTCCGAGGCGGTGGACGCGGTCGGTGTGGTCGAACGCCGTCCGGTGGCGCTACTGGTGATCGGCGCGGACCACGCGCGCGCCGGCCGCTTGGAGAACGAGCTGCGCGCCGCCGGGCACGCGGTTCGCGACCTGCGGTACGAGGCCGCCGGGGTGCAGATCGAGGTCGGTGTGCCGGAGCCGGAGCTGGCGGGGTTCCACGCCTGGCTGGCCGAGGCCAGCGGTGGGACGGCTGTGGCGGTGCCGTGCGGGCGGACCTTTCTGGAGTTGCCCTGGACGGGCTGATCGGACGGGCCGACTGGGGAAAAAAATCCACCTGAAAAGGTGAGATTATGTCGGATGTGCTTTCGGCCAAAGAGTACGGATTCGGTTTCGGCGGTAACAGAGGGTCAGTAGCCTGAAACGACTGTCGAGTCCAGGAGCAGATCCCCAGATGGCCGTGATCCGTACCATCACCATCGAGCCGGGAACGAACACCGGCTGGCACTACCACCCCGGCCCCGTGCAGGCGGTCCTGCTGTCCGGCACGCTCCACCGGTTGCTGGAGGACGGGACGGTGGAGGTCACCCGACCAGGCCAGTTCCTCGTCGAGCAGGCCGACCAGGTCCACATCGGCTACAACCACGGCGACGGTCCGGTCGTGATCCTGGCCAACTACCAGGTCGCCGAGGGCTGCCCGCTCTGGGTTCCGGCGCCGGCCCCGGAACTCGATCTCACCGGGCTGGACCTCACCGGATGGGACCTCATCGGGCTGGATCCGACGGGTTCGCCGGTGCCGAGCCAGTGCGGCCGCGGCGAGGCGGGGGATCTGGTGGGCCAGGCCGGCAAGCCCTCGTAACCAGGCGGCGACGCTCGAACGAATTGACGGTGCCCGGAGCTGGAACTCCAGCTCCGGGCATTCGCGTTGTCCTGCCAAGGACCAGGTCGGCACCCGTCGGCCCGGAGCCAGACATCACCCCGTCGATGGAGGACCGTCAGACCCGACCCGGCAGCACGGAGGCACCACCCATGACCACTCACCGATCCACGGCGTCCGCTCCGCACCCGGTCGCCGTCCCCGCCCCCCGCCCCGCCCAGCCGCCCCCCGGCCAGAGCACCCCCTACCGGATGACGGTGACCACCCGTCAGTCCCATGCCGACGTGGTCGCGCTGGCCGACCAGTGCCTCGCGGTCTGGCTGAAACGAGAGGGGCACGAGGAGCCCCCGCCGCTCCCCGACCCGGCGCCGCCACCGCCCCGGAGCGCGGCCGCCGACCAGCCACTCCTGCCCGAGGCCCCCCACGCCACCCGCCACCAGCTCGCCGACCGCGTCCTGCTGGACCGCGACGGCGGTGCGCTGGACGCCCACTCCGCCGGCCTGCCGTCCGGGCACTACACCCGCCGCCGGCTGCGCACCCCCGCCCCGCACGGCACCCACCAGCTCACCCTCACGGTCGCCACTGAGGGCGACGGCCCCACCTGGGTCCGGCTGGAGGCCGCCCACCGGGCCGCCGACAGCGGCCTGCGAACACCCGGCCGGGTCCCGGTCCCCGAACTCGCCGGCAGCCTGCTGCCGCTGCTGGACGCGCTGGACGGCCCGAGCGAGGTCCGCCCGCTGCCGCGGATCCTCACCGCCGCCGACGTCGACGACGTGATCGACGAACTCTGTGACCCCGCCCGCCGGCTGCCCGTGGTGGTCGCCAGTGTCCCCGCCGACCTCGACCCGGCGGCCTGGACGGCCGAGCGCCTCCAGCCGCTGACCCGCGGTCTGGTCGGCCTGGCGGTCTGCTACGTGCTCGGGCCGGAGGCCCGGGTCGCGTTCAACCTGGCCCTGGAGTTCCACACGGTCTACGGCGGCGCGGTGCGCACCTATCTTCCGGAGGTCGATCCGGCCTCCCGGCGCGACGCGCTGCGCCACCCGGTGCTGCCCCGGCAGCGGATCGAGGCCGAACCGCGCCGGGCCGCCGCGCTGCTCGCCCGGGAGCCACGCCGACTGGCCGCCGTCGCGCCGTCGCCGACCGCGCTCACCCGGGTGCCCCCGCTCCGGCCGCGGCCGATACCGCCCAGACCGTCCGCCGGAGTACCGTCCGCCGATGTCTTCTCCGTCGCGGCGGAGCCGGTGGGCGCGCGGCAGGCTCCGGACGTCGCCCGCCGGCGCGAACTCCACCTGCGCGCTTCGGGTGGCCGGCTCTGCCTGCCCGACGGCGGTGCCCCGGCGCCGGTCCGCTGGACCGAGGCCGGGTCCGACGGGCCCACCAGTTTCACCGCGCTGCTCGACCGGATGGACGAGTTCCCGCTGCTGAGCTTCACCGGTGACGAGAAGGAGACCCTGGCGCTGGACACCCAGACCGGTGGGGTCAACTGGGTCAGGCTCACCTGGGAGGGGCTGACCGCGCTCCAGGAATACGCCACGGTCGCCGTGCGCGGGGCGGCCGGCGGGGACTTCAAGCAGTGGTGTGAGCACGCGCCGGTCGGTGTCAGCCACTTCCCGCCACGCAAGGCGGTTCGCAACGAGTCCCAGACGGTGTGCAGCCACGCCAAGATGAGGCGCGAGCGGATGTTCGCCGTCCCGGACTGCGTGGACCCGACCGGACGCGCCTTCATGGGCGCCCATCTGCGGATCGGCGGCGGGCGGACGGCGCCGCGGCTGCACTACCTGGACGACTGCTCGGGCAGCGGCCGGATCTACGTCGGCTACATCGGCCTGCACCTCACCAACACCCGTACCAACTGACCCCGTCTCATCAAGCCGTTCTGATCTGACGGGCCGACAAGCCGCCCGCCGGATGGGGAGATCCGGCGGGCGCGGCCGGTCCGGCGGTCCGCTCCCGCCGAGCGGTCCGACGGTGGACAATGCTCACCAGGGGGTATGCCGCCACGGCGGGGTGCCCGGCCAGCGCAGCCCGCCAGAACCGCCGGACGAGCCATGGGGGACCGACCGCCGATGCAGGACTCGACCAAGCACCAGCCGGTCGCCGACCGCACCTCGGGCCTGCGCGCGGGCTTCCTTTCCTCGATGTTCCAGGGCGGCTCGGGGGCTTCCGGTCCGTCCGGTCCGTCCGACGGGCTGCCGGAGGGAGCCGACCCGGCGGTGACGGAGCTCGCCCGGGCCGCGGAGCTGGTCCAGCATCGGACGGCCACCGTGCGTACCGAGCACCAGCGGCTGGCCGGCCTGCTGCTCCGGCTCGCCCTGCCGGTGAGCGCGATGGACTTCGAGAGCCAGCGCCGCAGCTACGAGCCGCGCCCCTACCCGGCCGCCGCGGAGGCGGCCCGCGAACCCCGCTGGGAGGACTACGCCCCGCCCGAGCCGCCCGCCGCCGATCCCGAGGCCGGCCCGGCCCGGCGCCTGCTGGACTCGGGCTACCAGCGTGAGCTGGCCCAGGCCAGGTTGGCCCACCAGCGGGCCCTGCGCGAATGGCGGGCCGGGCGTGCGGCCGCCACCGACCCGGCCGAGGCGGAGTCCCGGCTGGCCCACGACCAGGCCGAACGGGCCCGGGCTCGGGCGGTGCGGGAGTACAACGACAGCCTGGAGGAGTGCCGGCGGGCGTACCGGGAGGCCGAGCCGGCCGCCGTCGAGTCGCTGCTGGAACGGGCGCTGGCCGCGGCGGAGGCGGCCACCTCCGACCTGCCGGCCGCCTGCCGAGCCGTGTACCGGCCGCTGACCAGGACCGCCGTGCTCGACCTGGACCTGCCCCCGCTCGGCCTGGTGCCCTCGCTGGAGGGGTACCGGCTGGGTGAGGAGGGCCAGGTCTCCCCGGTGCCGCGGTCGCCCGCCGACCGGGCCGCCGACTACCTGCGGCTGGCCGCCCGGCTCGCGCTGCGCGCCCTGCAGGCGGCCGACGCGGTGGACACCGACGGGGTGCTGGCCGGCGTGGTGCTCAACGGCTGGCTGCGCGAGGCCGGCGGGACCTGCCTGCTCAGCGTCGACGCCGACCGCGACGCGCTGGCCCGCACCCGGTTCGTCCCGGGCGGCGCGGACCCGGACGAGGAGGCCGAGCCGGGCGTCTACGCGGCCGCCGAGCAGGACGAGGCGCTGGCCCGGCTGCGCGAGCTGGGCGCCGCGGTCAGCCCCGACCCGTTCGCCCGGGTGGCCGTGCCGCCGTATGCCACCGCCGGGGCGGCCGTCCCGGCGGTGGCCGACCTGTCGCCCACCGAGTTCGCCGGCCTGGTCCGCGAGCTCTTCACCCGGGGTGGGCTGGCGGACTGGAGCGTGCGGCTGAGCGGCGCCTCGGGCCTGGTCGCCACCGGGAGCGGCGCGGCGGACAGTGCGCTACCCGGGCGCTGGGTGGTCTGCGCGTCCCGGCGGCCCGGGGCGGTGGGGGCCGCCGAGGTGCGCATGCTGGCCGAGGCGGTGGCGGAGGAGTCGGCGGGTCACGGCCTCTGGCTGACCGTCGGCGACTTCACCGAGGAGGCGCTGGACCTGGTGGACACCGAGGAGTTCCGGAAGATCCATCTCGCCGACGGCTCCGGCTTCCGCTCGATGGCCGAGACCCACCTGGGCCTGCCGCTGGCGGTCGGCGCGCCGTAGCGCCCTTCAGGCGGTGGGTGGCCCCTCGGCGGCGTCGCGCAGCGGCCAGTGGTGTCGCAGTGCCTCCAGCGCCGCCGTGATCGCCGGGCGGCGCGAAGCCTGGCTGCGCCAGAGCGCGAACACCCGCCGGGTCGGCTCGGGCAGGACCGGACGGCTGACCACCCCGGCTGGCAGCGCCCCGCGGCCCAGCCGCGGCAGCAGCCCGATCCCCAGGCCGGCCGCGATCAGTGCCAGCTGGGTCTCGAACTCGCCGACCTGGTAGCGCACGTCCGGTTCCTCGCCGGCCTCCCGCATGGTCCGCACCAGCCAGTCGTGGCAGATGGTGCCGGGCGGGACGCTGATCCAGCGCTGGCCGCACAGCTCGGCCACCGGGACCGTGGCCAGCCGGGCCAACGGGTGCTCCGCGCGCAGCACCAGGTCGACCGGGTCGAGGCCGAAGTCGAGCCGGGCGAGGCCCTCCGGGACCGGCAGCGGGACGGTCGGCCAGTCCTGCACCAGCGCCAGGTCCACCTCACCGCGGGCCACCAGCTCGCCCGCCAGGTAGGGGTCGATCTCGATCAGGCGGACGTCCAACTCCGGGCAGTCGGCGCGCAGGTCGGCCAGCGCGCCGGGCAGCAGGCCGCGCGCCCCGGTGGCGAAGGCGGCTACCGTCAGCCGGCCGACCGCCTGGCCGCGCTGTTCCTCAAGGGTGACCTCGGCCTGCTCGACCAGGGCCAGCACTCGCTGCGCGGTGCCGGCCAGCTCGCGGGCGGCGTCGGTCAGCACCACCCCGCGCCCCTGGCGCTCGAGCAGCACGGTCCGGGTCTCCCGCTCCAGCTTGGAGATCTGTTGGGAGACCGCGGAGGCGGTGAAACCGAGTGCGGCCGCCGCCCGGCCCACCGAGCCGTGCACCGCGACCGCGTGCAGTGCGCGGAGCCGTCCGAGATCCATCATGGGCGTCATTTTCCAGCATTCGTTAGTGCTGGTGAAGAGTGGGGTTTCAGTATTCTTCGCTGGTGCTGAACGGTTGGTCTCGGCCAAGCTCGGGACATGTCCGCACGCACCACGCCGCAGGGCGTCTCCTCCGCTGCCATGAAACCCCGTCACATCGCCCTGGCCGTCCTGGTCGCGGTGGTCTGGGGGCTCAACTTCGTGCTGATCGACGTCGGTCTGCGGACCTTTCCGCCGCTGTTCTTCTGCGCCCTGCGGTTCACCGTGGTGGCCGTACCGGCGGTCTTCCTCGTCGGGCCGCCGCGGGTGGCCTGGCGCTGGGTGCTGGCGGTGGGTCTGGTGCTCGGGGTGGTGAAGTTCGGGTCACTCTTCCTGGGCATGCACGCCGGGATGCCGGCCGGACTCTCCTCGCTGGTGCTGCAGGGCCAGGCGGTCTTCACCGTGCTGTTCGCGGCCGGGACGCTGCGCGAGCGGCCGTCCGGGCAGCGGGTCGCCGGGCTGGTCGTCGCCTCGGTGGGGATCCTGCTGGCCGCCCTGGACAACGGGCTGGGCGGACCGCCGGCGGGCTTCGCGCTGGTCGTGGTGGCCGCGGCGGCCTTCGGGCTGTCCAACGTGCTGACCCGTCGGGCGGCCCCGCCGGACCTGCTGCGCTGGATGGTCTGGGTGAGCGCCGTCCCGCCGGTGCCGTTGTTCGCGTTGTCGCTGCTGGTGGAGGGCCCGGGCGCGGACCTGCGCGCGTTGTCCTCGGCCGGTCCGGCCGCGCTCGGCTCGCTGGCCTACGTCGGCTGGCTCTCGACCCTGTTCGGCTTCGGTGCCTGGGGCTTCCTGCTGCGCGGCTACGACGCGAGCGCGGTCGCGCCGTACTCGCTGCTGGTCCCGCTGTTCGGGATGTCGTCGGCCTGGCTGCTGCTCGGGGAGTCGATCAGCCCGTTGGCCGGCTGCGCGGCGCTGCTGGTGATCGCCGGGGTGGGGCTCATCGCGCTACGTCCGGGGGCGCTGCGGTGCCCGGCCTGGCTCGCCAGCCGCGCGAGGGAGGGGACGGGTGCGCCGCTTCCGCGGCCCTGAGCACCCGGAGCATGACCGCCACGTCGGCCGCGTCCGCGGTGCGGAAGTACTCTTCGGCGACCTCGTGCCGGACCTGGGCCAGCCGGTCCACGGCGGCCCGGCCGGCCGCCGTCAGCACCAGGCCGACCGCCCGCCGGTCGGCCGGGTCCGGGGTCCGCTCGACCAGTCCGCCCTGTTCCAGGGCGTCCACCACGGTGGTGGCCGAGCGGGGGGCGATGTGCAGGTGCTCGGCGAGCTCGCTCAGCCGCATCGCGCGGCCGGGGGGCTCGCCCTCCGAGCCGTGCGCCAGCACCCGTAGCGCGCGCCCCTGGGCCGGGGTGAGGCCGTAGGGCTCCAGGCGCTCCATGGTCCGGCGCCGGATCCGCTTCATCGCCCGGGCCAGTTCGTCGGCGAGCTCGGCCGCGCCGTCGGTGAGCTCGGCCGCGCCGTCGGCGGGCGGTGCCGTGAAGGTGGCGGGGTCGGTGGGCGAGCTGGTCATCCGGGGACTCCTCGGCGGGGGAAGTGGCCTCAGGGTAGCCGCCTTCGGTGGTAGGGATCCAGCCACATGTTGAGCTAGGCTCAGCAATATCCCCGGGCGTCCCTGGCAATCCTCTGGAGGACGTGGTCGGTCGTCACCTGGTCAGGTTCGGCGGCAGGGACGAACCGGTGGTGACCTGGCGGCGGGACACCGGCGAGCCCGGGCTGGTGCACCGGTACGACGGGGAGTGACCGGCTACCGGGGCCTCGGCAGCCAGCGGGCCACGCTCCACAGCACCAGGCCGGTCAGCGACCAGCCGGCCAGCACGTCCAGGAACCAGTGGTAGTCGCACCAGACCAGCCCCAGCCCGACCCCGCAGCAGAGCAGCGCGGTCAGCGCGGCCAGCCGGCGCCGCGCGGCCGCGGCCAGCGTCCGGCCCAGCAGCAGCGCGGCGACCCCGAAGGCGATGCCGGCCGTGCTGGTGTGCCCGGACGGGTACCAGCCCTGCTGGCCCGGCAGCAGTGGCGGCCCGAGCGGCCCGGGCCGGGAGAAGTAGTCCTTGGCCGGTACCACCAGCAGCGGGATCAGCACCGCGGCCAGCAGCGCCGAGGGCAGCGGCAGCCACCAGCGCCGCCGCCCGGCCCGCCGGCTCCGCCAGGCGGCCAGCGCCGCCGCGCCGAGCAGCACCGCGTAGGCCGGCAGCGGGTCGCCCAGGTCGGACAGCAGCTGGCCGAGGTCGTTCAGCGGCACGCTGTGCCACGCCTCCCGGGCGTGCTGGACGCTGTCGCGGATCCGGCGGTCCAGCCCCAGTAGCGGCCCGGCGACGGCGACCTGCCAGGAGACCAGGGCCAGCAGCACGGCCAGCACGGCCGGCAGGACGGGCGAGGCGAGGGCGGATCTCGGAGCTGGTGCCGGAGTCGACGCCGGAGCATGGAGGAGCCGCCCCGGAGCGGGGGGGAGAGCTCCGGGGCGGCTGGGGTGATCGCCGCTCCGCGCGCCCCGGGGGGTATGGGCCGGACGGCCGGTCGATCGGTCCTGTGTCGGCGCCGCGAAGGGCGCCTGGTTGTCCTCGTTGGTGCCCTCGGCGGCCGGAAGACCGGCCGGGAGGTGAGGCTCGCTGTCCATCTGTGATGACACTACGTCAACGCGTCCAGGCCCGGGTCCGGGTTCTCAGCTTTCGCACAGCATCTTCACGGGAGCCGGTGCAACCTCCACGCCCGCTCAAGTGTCGGTGTGCGCACCGATCCCGGATCGACTGAGGGGTGTTCAGGCACCCCGTTCGGGCGCGTCGTTCGGGCGCCGCGCTGAGACGCGTCGTTCGGGCGCCGCGCTCAGACGCCGGCGAAGGCGTTCTCGATGATGTCCAGGCCCTCGGTGAGCAGGTGCTCCGGGATCACCAGCGGCGGCAGGAAACGCAGCACGTTGCCGTAGGTGCCGGCGGTGAGCACCACCAGGCCCTCGGCGTGGCAGGCCTTCGCCACCGCGGCGGTCACCTCGGGGTTCGGGTCCTTGGAGCCCGGCTTCACCAGCTCGATCGCGATCATCGCGCCACGGCCGCGGACCTCGCCGATCACGTCGAACTTCTCGGCCATCGCGTGCAGCCGGCCGAGCATGACCTCGCCGATCCGCTGCGCCTTGGCGTTGAGGTCCAGCTCCCGCATGGTCTGGATGGAACCCAGCGCGGCGGCGCAGGCCACCGGGTTGCCGCCGTAGGTGCCGCCCAGGCCACCCGCGTGCGCGGCGTCCATGATCTCGGCGCGGCCGGTCACCGCGGCCAGCGGCAGGCCGCCGGCGATGCCCTTGGCGGTGGTGATCAGGTCCGGGACGATGCCCTCGTCCTCGCAGGCGAACCACTGGCCGGTCCGGCAGAAGCCGGTCTGGATCTCGTCCGCGACGAAGACGATCCCGTTGGCCTTGGCGAACTCGACGATCGCCGGGAGGAAGCCCTTGGCCGGCTCGATGAAGCCGCCCTCGCCCTGGATCGGCTCGATGATGATCGCGGCGACGTTCTCGGCACCGATCTGCTTGGTGATGACGTCGATCGCCTGCGCGGCGGCCTCGGCGGCGCAGTTCTCGGCACCGGTCAGCCAGCGGTACGGGTAGGCCACCGGCACCCGGTAGATCTCCGGGGCGAACGGACCGAAGCCCTGCTTGTAGGGCATGTTCTTCGCCGTCAGGCCCATGGTGAGGTTGGTCCGGCCGTGGTAGCCGTGGTCGAACACCACGACCGCGGTGCGCTTGGTGTAGGCACGGGCGATCTTGACGGCGTTCTCGACCGCCTCGGCGCCGGAGTTGAAGAGTGCGGTGCGCTTCTCGTGGTCGCCCGGAGTCAGCTCGTTGAGCTGCTCGGCGACGGCGACGTAGCCCTCGTACGGGGTCACCATGAAACAGGTGTGGGTGAAGGCGGCCAGCTGCTCGGTCGCCTTGGCGACCACGGCCTCGGCGCTGTTGCCGACGTTGGTGACGGCGATGCCCGAACCGAAGTCGATCAGCGAGTTGCCGTCCACGTCCTCCAGCACGCCGCCGTTGGCGCGCGCGACGTACACGGGCAGCGTGGTGCCCACCCCGGCCGCCACCGCGCCCAGCTTGCGGGCCTGCAGCTCCTGGGACTTCGGGCCGGGGATCGCGGTGACCAGACGGCGCTCCTGCGGGAGCTGCGGTGCGGCGCTCATGGGGTTCTCCAGAGGTATCGGCGGTGTCGCGGTGTACGCGGAACCGGGGTTGGGGAACCGGGGCGGTCGGGGCGTCGGCGGGGCCCGAACAGTCCGGTGCTGGCAGGCTAAGGCCGCCGCCGGGGGCGCGGCATGCGCCACTCGGGCGCACTGCGCCGTCCGACTTGTCCTGCCCGGCCAGGGTCTGCGGCAGGCGGTCCGGGGCCGACCCCTCCACTACATTGAGCGCGGGCGTGTCGCCGGGTCGGCGGCATGGGTAAGGGAACTGCCGGGTGCGTCGGGGCAAGGGAGCGGGACCGCAATGGGACTGGACGGCACGCAGGGGCCAACGACCGACCTCGCCGCCCGAGCCCCCGAGACCGCTGGCCGGATGCCCCAGCAACTGCCGCGGACGGCCCGGCGGGCGGCGTTCGACCTGGGGCGCTGGCTGGGCACGCCGCGCTCGGCGGCTCCGGTGGGCGTCTACCGGTTTGGTCACCGAGCGGTTGATTCGGCTCGCACGGGGGACTCGAGCGTGCCCTCTTGGCCGCTCCTGACGCGTGCGGCACTGAACGTGGTGGCCGGTTGGCTGGCCTACCACTACGGCGCGGTGGTCGTCCTCTACACGATCCGGCTGACCGTATGGCCCAGTAAGCCCTCTGAGCTTCAGATCATCCTGGTCGAGTACCTCGTCAAGCTCGTGGTGGTCGTGGTCGTTGTGGTCATTTTCGGCTTCATGGGGCGCTGGATGGAGGTTTACCGCCGCTACCTGGCACCGGCGAGGCTGCGGCGGGTCGCCGAAGCATTGCGGACCCACGCCGTCACCGATGAGGGGGGTGAGCGGAACGAGGTCGACCGCCCGGATGAGGGCACCTCGGAGACCACCCCCGACGCCTGGGGTGTGTTGCGGGCCGCAGGGCTTGAGGGGGTGTTGGGGGCGGTCGAGGAGGACACCGCCGCCGGTGCCGTGAGTGACGTGGACTACGTGCGGATCCATCGGGTCTGGCGGGAGGTCGGGGCGGATCCCGGGTTGGTGGGGGCGTTCGGGGAGCAGGTGGCGGCGCGGGGGGCGGCGGCGTGTGCGCATCCGTCGGAGGCGCGGGATCTGCCGGTGCGGACGGCGGAGCACGACCTGCTGGTGGGTCAGGTGCGGCTGGGGACGGCACAGGACGTGCCGAAGAATCCGGCGGGGCACCGGGGGGCCGGGTTCGCGCTGGACCAGGAGCTGCTGGGGACGTCGTTGCTCGCAGTGGGGCCGGCCGGGACGGGGAAGACGGCGCGGTTGGCGCGGCCGGTGGCCGAGGCGCTCTGCCTGCAGGCGCTGGCCCGGACCGCGTGTGTGGTGGTGGTCGGCGCCGCCGAGGCGGAGCTGGGGCCGGACACGGGGTACGACGTGGTGATCGCGCCCGGTGACCCGACGTCGGTCTACGGCCTGGATCTGTACGGTGCCGCGCAGGATCCCGACGTCGCGGCCGCCCGGCTGGCCGACGCGCTGTTGCCGGACGAGCTGGCATCGCGCGCGGAGAGTGTGCGGATGGCGGTGCAGCAGGTGGTCGGGCCGTTCCACGCGGGGTACGGGCGCTACCCCTCGGTGCGGGAGTTGCGGGCGCTGCTGGGCGGGGAGCCGGAGGGCTGGGCGGCGCTGGTGGAGGCGCTGCGGGGGAGCGGGCGGCTGGCGGCGCACGAGCCGGACGTGCAGCACCGGCAGCGCCAGCACGGCCGGGTGGACGACCCGGGGTCGCTGCTGGCGGACCGGTTGGCGCTGCTGGACCGGCCGGCCTTCGCGGGGTGCTTCGGTCCGGGCGTCGGCGCGTCGGCGCGGCCGGCCTTCGCGATGCGGGCCCTGGAGCACCCGCTGCGGGTGCGGGTGAAGCTGCCGGAGCGCAGCCATCCGGAGGCGGCCCGGATGCTCTCGCGGCTGGTGGTGGGCCAGTTCGTGCAGGCCGCGGCGGCCCGTGAGGACCGTTCGCTGTTCGCCGGGCTGGTGGTGGACGACGCGTCGGCGGCCCTGGACTCCAGCACGGTGCAGGCGATGCAGCGGATGCGCGGGGCCAACGCGGGTGCGGTGCTGCTGCTGCGCAGCCTGGTGGATCTGCCGGAGGCGCTGCGGGCGCCGCTGTTCGGGGCGGTCGGCTGCCGGATGGCGTTCCCGGGGATCGCGCCGTGGGACGGCAAGCTGTTCTCGGAGGCCTGGGGGACGGTGCTGGTCCGCGAGCAGGCGGTGACGCTGGCGCCGGACACCTCGGGCGGGCTGCTGCGCAAGACCGGGCGGTTGGTTCGGAAGGCACTGTCCGGGACGAGCGCGCAGACCGAGAGCGTGACCACCCGGGAGGTGGAGCGGCAGCGCTGGTCGCCGTCCGACCTGGCGCACGCGCTGCCGGCCGGGCACGCGGTGGTCTCGCTGACCACGGTGACGGGTGATCAGGTGCCGCCGCTGCTGGTGGACCTGCGGGACTGAGCGGAGGACGGCCGGCGGGGGTTAGCTACGCAGCGGTGGATTCGGCGACGCCGGTTGTCCGCAGCGTCCATAATGAGGGGGTAGCCCCCCCATGAGAGCGATGCTCCCTCCGCCGCTCGGCCGCAACGCCGCGGCCGGGTCGTCCCACCGAAGGTGCCATGCCCCCCACACTCGCCTCCGTCGTGCGCAACTCCTCGCTCCATCTCACGGTCCTCGCCGGCGCGGACCATCTGGAGCGCCCGGTCCGCTGGGTGCACACCAGTGAGCTGGACGATCCCACGCCGTTCCTGGAGGGCGGCGAGCTGCTGCTCACCACCGGGATCAAGCTGGGCAAGAGCGCCAAGGGCCTGCAGAGCTACGTGCACCGGCTGGCCGACGCGGGCGTGGTGGGTCTCGGGCTCGGCGTGGGCCTGTCGCACACCGAGGTGCCGCAGCCGCTGGTGGAGGCGGCGGCCCAGCGCGGCCTGCCGCTGCTGAGGGTGCCGGAGCCGACGCCGTTCATCGCGATCAGCAAGGCGGTCTCGGCGGCGCTGGCGGCCGAGCAGTACGAGGCGGTGACCACCAGCTTCGAGGCGCAGGAGGAGCTGACCCGGGCCGCGCTGGGCCAGAACGGCACGGCCGCGGTGGTCCGCCGGCTGGCCGCCCGGCTGGGCGGCTGGGCCGCGCTGTACGACAGCTCCGGCGCGCTCTCGGTGGTCGCCCCGGACTGGGCCGCCCGGCGCGCGGCCCGGCTGGCGGCCGAGGTGGACCGGCTGCGCCGCCGGCCGGCCCCGGCCAGCGCCGCACTGCAGGGCCGTGCCCCCGGTTTCGACACCGCGGACGAGGACTTCGTGGTGGTCCAGTCGCTCGGTGCGGACCGCCGGGCCCGCGGGTTCCTCGCGGTCGGCACCGAGGACCGGATCACCCCGACCGAGCGCTACGTGCTGAACGCCGCGGTGGCCCTGCTCACCCTCACCCTGGAGCGCTCCCGCGAGCTGCGGTTCGCCGAGGAGCGGATGGGCGCCGCACTGCTGCGCCTGGTGCTGGCCGGTCAGGTGGCGACGGCCCGCCAGGTGGCCACCAGCCTGTTCGGCGGCCTGCCGGAGGGGACGATACGTGTGCTGGTCGCCGGCGCCGCCCCGAGCGGCGACCGGGCGCCCGGGGAGGCGCCGCCGCACGACCTGACCGAGCTGGCCGAGCGGGCCGAGGCGGCCGGCGGCCGGGCCGGCGAGAAGCTGCTGGTGGCCCGCGAGCCGGCCGGTAAGGACGGCAAGGACGGCGGCGCGCAGGCCGAGCGGCTGGTGCTGCTCGCGGTGGACGGCGGCGCGGTGCACCGGGCCTGCCTGGGTGCGGTGGAGGAGCACGAGGGGCTGGCCATCGGCGTCTCCGCCCCGGCGCCGGTGGAGGACGCCGGCGGTGCCTACGCGCAGGCCGAGCGGGCGCTGGCGGTGGCGCTGCGCGGCGGCCGGCGTTCGGTGGGGCACGAGGAGGTCGGGGCCGGCTCGCTGCTGCCGCTGCTCGGCGAGGAGGCGGTGGCCGCGTTCGCCGAGGGCCTGCTGCGCCCGCTGCGCGAGCACGACCGGACGGCGCGCGGCGACCTGGTGGCCAGCCTGCGCGCCTGGCTCTCCCGGCACGGTCAGTGGGACGCCGCCGCGGCCGACCTCGGGGTGCACCGGCACACCCTGCGCTACCGGATGCGCCGGGTGGAGGAGCTGCTGGGCCGTTCGCTGGACGACACCGACGTCCGGATGGAGCTCTGGCTGGCGCTGCGCTCCGGCGAGGACTGAGCGGGACGTCCGGGCGGGACCACCTGTCCGTGGTGGAGCGCCCGGCCCGCCCGGTGCTACGGACCGGCTAATCCGCCGAGGCCGTTCGGAGACCTACCGTGGTGGGCGGCACCACAGCGGTGGGGCTGCCACGACGAGGAAAGGGCCGGTACGACCGTGACCACCACCACGACCCACGCATTCTGGCTGGCCGGTCGCCAGGAGACCGGCGACAGCAGCTTCGAGGTCCGCAACTCCTGGGACGGTCGGCTGGTCGGCACGGTGAGCGTGCCCACCGACGCCCAGGTGAACGAGGCGGTCGAGGCCGCGGTCGCCGCCGCCCCGGTGTTCGCCGCGACCCCGGCCCACGTCCGCGCCGCCGCCCTGGACCACGTCTCCAAGCGGCTGGCCGAGCGCACCGAGGAGATCGCCCGGCTGATCACCGCCGAGAACGGCAAGCCGATCAAGTGGGCCCGCGGTGAGGTCGGCCGGGCCGTCTCGGTCTTCCGCTGGGCGGCCGAGGAGGCCCGCCGGACCAACGGCGAGACCATGCGGCTGGACACCGACCCGGGCGGCGTGGGCCGTTTCGCGGTGGTCCGCCGGTTCCCGCGCGGTGTGGTGCTGGGCATCGCGCCGTTCAACTTCCCGCTCAACCTGGTCGCCCACAAGGTCGCCCCGGCGATCGCGGTCGGCGCCCCGATCATCCTCAAGCCGGCTCCGGCGACCCCGCTCTCGGCGCTGGTGCTGGGTGAGATCCTGGCCGAGACCGAGCTGCCGGCCGGTTCCTGGAGCGTGCTGCCGGTCGAGAACGCCAAGATGCCGGCCCTGGTCCGGGACGACCGACTGCCGGTGATCTCCTTCACCGGCTCGGACAGGGTCGGCCACCAGATCATGGACTCGGTGCCGCGCAAGCACGTCACCCTGGAGCTCGGCGGCAACGCCGCGGCCGTGGTGCTCGCCGACTACTCCTCCGACGCCGACCTGGACTGGGCGGCCTCCCGGATCGCCACCTTCGCCAACTACCAGGGCGGTCAGTCCTGCATCTCGGTGCAGCGGGTGATCGCCGACGCCGCGGTCTATGACGCGCTGGTGGAGAAGGTGGTCGCCAAGGTTCGGGCGCAGGTCACCGGCGACCCGGCCGAGGACGCCACCGACGTCGGCCCGCTGGTCGACGAGAACGCCGCCAAGCGGGTCGAGGCCTGGGTCGAGGACGCGGTCGCCAAGGGCGCCAAGGTGCTCACCGGCGGCACCCGGGAGGGCGCCACGTACGCCCCGACCGTGCTCGCCGAGCTGCCCGCGGACGCGATCCTGGCCACCGCCGAGGCCTTCGGGCCGGTGCTCTCGTTGCACCGGGTGGACGGCACCGACGAGGCCTTCGCCGCGGTCAACGACTCCGCGTTCGGCCTGCAGGCGGGCGTCTTCACGCACGACGTGCGGACCGCCTTCCGGGCGCACCGGGAGCTGCAGGTCGGCGGCGTGGTGATCGGCGACGCGCCGTCCTACCGGGCCGACCAGATGCCGTACGGCGGGGTCAAGGACTCCGGGGTGGGCCGCGAGGGCGTCAAGTACGCGATGGAGGACTTCACCTACGAGCGCGTGCTGGTGCTCACCGGCCTGGACCTCTAGGCGGCCGGCCGATCGGGCGCCCCGTCGATGCCCCGCCACCGCGCGCCGGTGGCGGGGCATCGCCCTGCCCGGGACAGCGGTGCGGTGACCGGGGTCGGCCGCGGGCGGCGGCTCGGGCCACAATGGAGCCCATGAACTCGCTCGCCCACCCGCAGCTGCGCTTCACCCCGGCCGTCGACGACCCGTCAGGCCCGCGGGAACTGGTCATCCTCGGCTCCACCGGCTCGATCGGCACCCAGGCCATCGACATCGTGCTGCGCAACCCGGACCGGTTCCGCGTGGTCGCGCTCTCGGCGGCCGGCGGACAGGTCGACCTGCTGGCCGAGCAGGCCTTCCAGCTGGGCGTGCACACCGTCGCGGTGGCCCGCCCGGAGGCCGAACCGGCGCTGCGGGCGGCGCTGGCCGCCCGGGCCGACGGCCGACCGCTGCCCGCCGTGCTGGCCGGCCCGGACGCCGCCACCGAGCTGGCCGCGCTGCCCTGCCACTCGGTGTTGAACGGCATCACCGGCTCGATCGGCCTGGCCCCGACGCTGGCCGCGCTGCGGGCCGGCCGGGTGCTGGTGCTGGCCAACAAGGAGTCCCTGATCGTCGGCGGCCCGCTGGTCAGGGCGGTGGCCCGGCCCGGCCAGATCGTCCCGGTGGACTCCGAGCACGCGGCGATCTTCCAGGCGCTGACCGGCGGCACCCCGCGTGAGGTGCGCCGGCTGGTGGTGACGGCGAGCGGCGGCCCGTTCCGCGGTCGGACCCGCGACCAGCTGTCCGCGGTCACCCCGGCGGACGCACTGGCCCACCCGACCTGGGCGATGGGCCCGGTGGTGACCATCAACTCGGCCACCCTGGTCAACAAGGGCCTGGAGGTGATCGAGGCGCACCTGCTCTACGACCTGCCGTTCGACCGGATCGACGTGGTGGTGCACCCGCAGTCGGTGGTCCACTCGATGGTGGAGTTCACCGACGGCTCCACGCTGGCCCAGGCCAGCCCGCCGGACATGCGGATGCCGATCGCGCTGGGTCTGGGCTGGCCGGACCGGGTGCCGGACGCCGCGCCCGGCTGCGACTGGACCAAGGCGGCCACCTGGGAGTTCTTCCCGCTGGACGACGAGGCCTTCCCCGCGGTGGCGCTCGCGCGTGAGGTGGGTACGCTCGGCGGCACGGCGCCCGCGGTGTTCAACGCCGCCAACGAGGAGTGCGTGGAGGCCTTCCTGAACGGGCGGCTGGCCTTCACCGGCATCGTGGACACGGTGGCCAAGGTGGTGGCCGAGCACGGGACCCCGCGGGGAACTTCGCTCACCGTCGAGGACGTCCTTGATGCGGAGGGCTGGGCCCGGACGCGGGCCCGCGAGCTGGCGGCGGGCTGACGCCCCGCGGAGCCGGGTGGATGATGGCGAGTGGGAGCGGCATGACGGAGGACCAGCGGTGACTGCAGTGATGACGGTGCTCGGCATCGTGGTCTTTGTCGTGGGGTTGCTCATCTCGATCGCCTGGCACGAGCTGGGTCACCTCTCGACGGCGAAGCTCTTCGGCATCCGGGTGCCGCAGTACATGGTCGGCTTCGGGCCGACCGTGTGGTCCCGGAAGAAGGGCGAGACGGAGTACGGCTTCAAGGCCGTCCCGCTGGGCGGGTACATCCGGATGATCGGGATGTTCCCGCCCGGTCCCGACGGCCGGATCACCAAGCGCAGCAGCTCGCCCTGGCGGTCGATGATCGAGGACGCCCGGCAGGCCTCCTACGAGGAGCTGCTCCCCGGCGACGAGGACCGGCTGTTCTACAAGCGGGCCCCCTGGAAGCGCGTCATCGTGATGTTCGCCGGGCCGTTCATGAACCTGATCCTGGCGTTCGGGCTCTTCCTGACCACGATGATGGGCTTCGGGGTGCCGGAGTCGCTGCCGACCATCAGCTCGGTCTCCCAGTGCGTGGTCCCGGTCAGCCAGGCGAGCGACACCTGTCCGAAGGACGCGCCGGCCTCCCCGGCCGCCGCCGCGGGGCTGCGGGCGGGCGACACCATCGTCTCCTTCGCCGGCCACCCGATCCACGACTACAAGCAGCTCTCCGCGGACATCCGCGACTCGGCCGAGCGGACCGTGCCGATCGTGGTCGAGCGCGGCGGGCACCAGGTCGCCACCACCGCGACCATCCAGAAGAACACGCTGGCCAAGCTGGACGGCAACGGCGACCCGATCCCCGGGCAGACGGTGGACACCGGCTTCCTCGGCATCACGCCCACCACCGGCGTGGTCCAGCTCGGTTTCGGCGACAGCGTGGACCGGATGTACCAGATGGCCGACAGCGGCATCCACTCGCTGCTGGCGCTGCCGGGCAAGATCCCGGGCCTGTGGGACTCGGTCTTCGACGGCGCCCCGCGCTCGGCCGACTCGCCGGTCGGCATGGTCGGCGCGGCCCGGGTCGGCGGCGAGGTCTTCGCGCTGCACCTGCCGGCCTCGCAGCGGATCGCCTTCATGGTGAACCTGCTGGCCGGGATCAACCTCTCGCTCTTCCTGTTCAACATGCTGCCGCTGCTGCCGCTGGACGGCGGCCACGTCGCCGGCGCGCTCTGGGAGTCGCTGCGCCGCCAGGCCGCCCGGTTGCTCAAGCGGCCGGACCCGGGCCCGTTCGACGTGGCCAAGCTGATGCCGCTGGCGTACGTGGTGGCCAGCGTCTTCGTCGGCTTCACCCTGCTGGTCCTGGCGGCCGACCTGGTCAACCCGGTCAAGATCAGCTAGCGCCGGCCCGCCGGTGCCCCGGCCCGTGTCCGGTCCTGGTGGACCGGGCCCGGGCCGGGCGCGTGTCAAGGGCGCTCCGTGGGTGCCGTACCGTTGGACGCCGGGAGCGCGGATCTCGGCGCCCCGGTAGGACCATCACCTCGACCCCGGGAAAACTGCGCACATGACCGCGATCTCGCTCGGTATTCCGTCCCTTCCGCTCAAGCCGCTGGCGACTCGCCGGGTGTCCCGGCAGATCATGGTCGGGAACGTCCCGGTGGGTGGTGACGCGCCGGTGTCGGTGCAGTCGATGACCACGACGGTGACGGCTGACATCAACGCGACGCTGCAGCAGATCGCGCAGTTGACGGCGTCGGGTTGTCAGATCGTGCGGGTGGCGGTGCCCTCGCAGGACGATGCGGACGCGTTGCCGGTCATCGCGAAGAAGTCCGGGATCCCGGTGATCGCGGACATCCACTTCCAGCCGAAGTACGTGTTCGCGGCGATCGAGGCCGGGTGTGCGGCGGTGCG
>NZ_JBVHLF010000097.1:0-23456 GCF_055559155.1 Kitasatospora sp. NPDC024654 | reverse complement strand
GAGGCAGATGCACGGCCGAGCCGGGTTTGCCCTGCTCCGCCACCGCATCCTCCTCCAGTGATCACTACACAGCGCTACCACCGATTACGGGCCAGAGCCGTTCATACAGACCCCCTCTCCGGGTGGGGAGTCAAGACGAGCAGCTCTGGGACACGAGGGAGCATGAGATGGGGATTTCAACGAGCGCCATCACCCCCACCGAGTTCGCCGCGAGTGACGACGGGCCGCGCGCCCTGCGGCTGAGCACCCTGCTTTCCTGGCACAGCCACTGGCTCCGCTCCACCCTGGACGTCCAGGCCGCCACCAGCGCGGTGCTGCGCGAGGCGACCCTGCTTGGCCTGGCCTGCGACGGTGCGCTCACCGCCTTCGGGCGCACCGCGCTATCCGGGTCGACAACCGACGAGCAGGTGGATGCCGCCAGGGCCTTGCTGCCACTGCACGAGCGCGCCGCGGTGCTCGCCGACCACGCCGTCGTCGTCCCCGGAGTGCCGACCCCCGAACTGGCCACCCTCCTGCGGACCGTGGCGGAGCCCGAGCGAGGGGACGCGACCGCCTCGACTTGGCGCCTGAGCCCCTCGTCGGTGCGATCCTTCTTCGACCACTACCGGGGTACCAGCGCCGAGGAGGTGCTGCGCCGGCTCGAAGCGGCATCGAGCACGCCAATCCCCCAGAGCGTGCAATACCTCATCCGGGACATCAGCCAGCGCCACGGGCACATCACCGTCACTCCGGTCAGCACGGTCCTGGACGTCCGGGACGAGGCACTCGCCCTCGAACTCGCCCGCCACCGCGACTTGGCCGACCTGGGGCTGCGGCAGGTCGCGCCGACGGTGCTGACCGCCACCGCCGCCCACGACACCGTGCTGGCGCGGCTGCGGACCACGGGCTACGCGCCCGCCGACTCCGACCGGCCGCCCACGCCGTCGCCTGCGGCGCCGATCGCGGTTCCTCAGCCGCACCCCGGCCGCTCCCCCACGGCCACGCGCCCTGCCGACCACCGGGCCTGGCTCACGGCCCTGCCGGCTGACGCCCAGACAGCCACGGATCAGACAGCGGCCTTCATCCAGGGCGCAGCACCGGCCCTCGGTGCCGCCGGCTGCGCCGCACTCGCGGCCGCGATGCGCACCGGTACCGCGGTCCACGTCGAGTACCGCAGCTCGACGCGCACCCACCATCAGCTCATTCTCAAGGGCCCTCAGATCGGCATCGGCGGCCGGCTCACCGGCACCACCACGGCCGCCGACCCCAGAGCTTGCCGGCCGGACCGCAGCGGTCTCGGCCGGTAAGTAACCTGGACGGAGCTCTCCCGCTGGCCATCTGACCCGCCAGCGCTGGGGCCCGCAGGCACCACAGCGCCATGGCCCTGGCCTACTACTCAACTTGCACTCGTCGTGTCGGGTCGCGTTCGCAGGGTCGTCGAGTTGCCGGGGTAGGGTGCACGCCCCACGCTGGTGCCTACGGGGACCGTACTGACGGCCTCGTCCAAGAGCTACGGCTACTCAGCGGAACACAGCGAGAGGGGTAGCGCTGTGGGTGATCATATACATACCGCGGACGTCGATATTGAACCATTGGAAACAGCAGCGCCTGGCGGCTCTGCCCTGGTGAGGGGAGCTCTCGGCCCGGCCACTCGCGTGACGCAGGTGTTCAATAACGGGGCCTGCATATACCAGCCCGGTGGACAGCGTATGGCTACAGGGACAGTGAACGTGCAGGGCGGGGAGGTGTACGCGTTCTTTAATACCTCCGGCTGGAGTAGATCAGGTAGTGCGGGTTTGTCGGCGTGGCTTTCCATCGGCGAAAGCCGCCAGTATAAGGTTCGTGGTTTCGCCAATCCAGCCGCGACTCACCTGGCTATGACCAGGCGGCGGGTATCCCTTGGTAGCCTCGAGCCGAACCCGTCCGCCTCGACGGAAATCACCGCCGAGAGCGGTACCGTCACCGACGGGAACGACCGTGTCTCCCTGACCGTCCTCGAACTCGGGTCACCGGCCGTCTGGCGGATGGTCGGTGGGAACGCCGGCATTCCCGCTTCCACCAGCCAGTACACGAGCATCCCCTTCCGCTCGCGCGGCGGGTACCTGCTCGTGTGTGCCTCCGCCACCGGCTTCAGCACGAGCGGACAGGCGATGACCGGGATGGACTTGAGCATCGACGGCACGCATTACGGAACTATCCAGATTTTCGCGAACCAGAGGAACTGGCACCTGGCGTTTGTACCGGCCGACTTCCTGATCGACTGCATCCCCCCCGGGGATCACACGATCGTCGCCACGCCCGCCGCCGGCACCACCATCGACGGTAACGACGCTTATGCCATCACCGTCTTCGAGGTCCTGGCGCCGCCCCCTGTGCTGAACGTGACCCAGGTCCTGGCCAACGCCACCGCCGCTGGGCAGACTGGCGGACAGGTGGTGGAAAGTGGCAGTTTCAGCAGTTACGGCGGGACCCTCATCATTTCCGCGGCTGCCTCGGCGTTCTCCCTCACTGACGCGGCGACGCTCGGTATGACCATCAAGGTCGACAGCCAACCGTTCGGGTTGATGCAGGCGTTCGCGAATCCCGCAAAGGTCCATCTGGGCCTGACCGGTAACGATCGCGTGGCCAGCGGCATCAAGGCAGGTAAGCACACGGTCTCGTTGGTGGCGGACAGTAACACCGTCACAGACTCCAATGACCGCTGTTCGATCACGATCACCGAGGTGGCGACGACATGGCCATAACCCGCCTGCGGATCAGGTTCGACATGTTTAGCGGTCGGCCTGACCCGGTCGTCGAGATAGCGGGCCCTGAGGCCGAGGAGCTGGTCGCCCGGCTCGCGCCGGGCGACCTGATCGACGCTGCCGAGCAGGCCAGCCCGGGCCCGCATCTTGGCTACCGCGGACTCGTCGTCGAACAGGTGGGCGAGCCGGTCCCGTTTCTGCCGGCGGTCTTCCGCCTGGTGGCCGGGCGGCTGCTCGGCCCGGGGCTGCGGCGATGGGCGGCCGATCCGGAGGTGGAGGACTACATCTGCTCCGAACGGGGACCAGCCGGGCAGGTGCTGAGCAGCCCGGCGGAACTGGACTTCCTCCGGGACGGCCTGGCCGCCGCGCGAACGGTGGAGTGGTGGCAGCCGCCGCCGGAGGGCCAGAATCTACTCGCAGTGGCAGGCTGTCAGTCAGCACCGGCTGCGGCCCTGGACCAGTGGAATGACGCAGAGGCTCGTTCCATCACCTGTGAGCGGGGGACTCCCAACTGGTGCAGGCAGTGCAACAACAATTGCTATAACTATGGCACCGATGTGCGCACCGACACGATTGCCCAGCCCGGCCGGGGTAGTGGCCGGACCATCACCTCCTGTGACTGCGATCAGATCAGCCGTTACGCGTTCTACGACGGCCTGGTATACACCCCGGCTGCCGACAACACTTGCCCTCAGGAAGGCGTGCTGGTCGCCCTCGTGATGGCCCCCGGCGTTGACTACCACTGGTACCGCATGAACAGCGACGGTCTCTGGGCGCACAAACCAGGAGTGACACCGGCTACCGCTCTCGACAACGCGGGGAGGAAAATCACTGATCCGCGCACTTGCGACCGCGGCATGTACACGGTGTTCTGCAGCTTCATGAATGTTCCTGACGGCGGCGCCCGCATCAGCTAGACCAGATCACTTGCGGATCGCCGCCGGAGTTACTGCATCGACGACCAGCAGGCCTTCGAGCAAGCTCTCGCGGCCCGGCTCATCGAGTACCGGGAGAGCGTGGGATCCGATCCGGCCCCCAGGACTCTGCTACCGGTTGGCGCCCTGTCCCTGGCTGCCCTCGCGGTCCAGGTGCACGTATGGAGCTGGGCGTCCGGTCCGGCTACCTGCCGCACGGCATGCTGGGGGTCCCCGGAGGCGCTGCGGCGGCGACGGACGCCGGCGGGAACGACTTCGGGTGATCGGACCGCCGGGTCGTCAGTTCGCGAGGGGCGAGCGTCGGCGGCAGCCGGTTCCCGGGCCGGCCGTGCTCGGGGGTTCACGTCCGGCCCGGGCCTTTCACCAGCGTCACCCGTGCCTTCGCACACCGCCCGAGCTACTGCGCCGCCCGGAGCACCGCACGGTGGCCGGTCGAGGCCAATCCTGGCGCGACGACGGTGGCCATCCGCACCGCCGGCACCTTGCCGCGGCCTGGCTCGGCATCCTTGCCGAAGTGCCCTACGTGACCGGGCGATCACGGGCAGGATAGGACGCTGAGATGTCCGCGCCACGAGGGAGGGCACGCGATGGGCAAGCACGGTGGGGAATCCGGGAACGGCAGCCCCGGTCCGCAGGATGACAGCGGCTCAGGCACCAAGCACGGTGGCGGTGGCAGCGACGAGGGCGGGAATACCTCCGACGGCCAGGCCCCGGCGGACGGCAAGTGAGCAGTAGCCCTGACAGCGCGGCGGAGGCCGGCCTGGAACGGCTGACCTCCACCCTGCTGGCTTCCGGCACCCTCGACGCGGCCTGGGCAGGCCCGTTCCGCGCGGTCCCCCGGCACCGCTTCGTCCCTGACGTCGTGTGGCCGGGCACCGCGGACGGCACCAAGCAGCACGCGGCCGTCGACCGCCGCGCCGACCCGGCGCGCTGGCTGGAGACGGTCTACTCGGACCTGCCGCTGACCTTCCAGTGGGACGACGGCGACCACCACGGCACCGCCCTCGGTACGACGCCGAGCTCCTCGGTGAGCATGCCGAGCATGGTCACCGGGATGCTCGCCGACCTGGATGTCGCCGACGGCTCCCGAGTACTGGAGATCGGCACAGGCGCGGGATGGAACGCCGGCCTGCTCGCCAACCGTCTCGGCGACGACTACGTGGTGACCGTCGAGGTCGACCCCACGGTGGCGCGCGCGGCTGCGGCACGGCTCGACGAAGCCGGACTGCACCCGCTGTGCGTGAGCAGCGACGGCGAGGCCGGATACCCCGACCTGGCTCCGTACGACCGGCTGATCGCGACCTGCTCGGTCACCTCGGTGCCGCACGCCTGGCTGGTGCAAATGAAACCGGGCGGGATCCTGGTCCTGCCCTGGGGCACGGAGTTCGGCGGCGAGGCCATCGTCAGACTCACGATCGCCGAGGACGGCAGCGCGAGCGGCCGCTTCACCCGCTCGTCCGCGTTCATGCGGATGCGCTCCCAGCGCGGCCACCGCCCGCCGTTCGCCGCCTACCTCAAGGGCGTGCCCTGGCCGGCCAACGGCCGCCGTTCCATCACCCGGCTCTCCCCTGCCCGGACCGGTGGGTGGATCCAGCAACTCGCCATCGGACTGCAGGTCGACGACGCCTTCTGGCGCGCCGAGCGGTACGACGACGGAACGTACACCCTGTGGCTGTATGACCCGACGGACACCGAGACCTGGGCCAGCGCGGACTGGGAGCCCGACCGCAGCGAGTACGAGGTCGTGCAGGCAGGCCACCGCAACCTCTGGGACGAGGTGGAGCGGGCCTGGCGCTGGTGGGACGACCACGGCCGACCGGGATTCACCCGGTTCGGCCTGACCGTCACTCAGGATGGGGCGCAGCGTGCGTGGCTCGACCACCCCGAGCAGACCGTGCCCCGTGCCACGGCCTCGGACAAGGCCGCTTAAGTCCCGGCACGGGCCAGACCGAAGTCCATCCGCCGTGCCCCGCCATGCGGTGGGGCACCGGTGCCGGCCGGCAAGGCGGTGTCCGGCCGGACACCGCCCCGTCAGTCGCTGCCGAGCTCGCTGCCGTCGGGCTCGTAGCGCAGGGCGCTGGTTCCGTCGTCGGAGATGTGCAGGTACTGCGGCCGCTCCCGGCGCCGGGGCAAGAACCGGTCCAGCCAGGAGCGTGGCTCGGTGTCCTGCGGGTACATGTCGGCGGAGGCGAGCACCACGAGCTGCTCCTTGGACAGTAGATCCGACCAGTTCGACCCGAAGTAGGCGGTGTACCACAGCTGGAGCTGGCCTTGCTCGATCACCACGCTGAAGGGCGTGCTGGTGACGGTGGGGCGGTCTCCGAACCCGTCCTGCAGCGCGCCGGCGCTGGCGCGGTCGAGGTAGACGCGCGCCACGCGCGGTCCCGCGACCCACGGGTACGGGTCCGGCCGGTCGAGGATCTCCTCAGTTCAGGCCCGCAGGTTCAGCGGGTCGTCGCCCGGCCGACGGTTGTACAGGTCGCCCGGGTGGCCCCGGCGCAGCCGCACGACCAGGTGATCCCCCTGATCTCCAGGCCGCCCCCGCAGTGGTGCAGGATCTCCTCGCTCGCCCGGACGGTACAGGAAGGAGTCTTCATGACAGCGCCAAGGCGAATGGACGAAGAAGTGCTGGCTGGAGGCGGTGTCAACCATGTCGTGCGAATCGGATCGACTGTTCGACGGGCTGTGGGAGCGTGGACCCGCACGGTCCATGCTCAAGGCACTTGGACCTTCCGGCCCTGTCCCTCACATGCCTGAACCCTTGGGCGACCCCAGATAATACGTCAGGTCGACGTCACGGTGATGGCAGCGCCCTGCGGTAATCCGCTTGAACTGGCGCCGGCGGACGTGCAGGCTTGCGCAGTGATTCCCGAGCTGGCCCCTGGCTATCTGAGCTGGGACGAGGCCGACCCCGCCCGTCATCCTTTCGACAGCGCGTCGGCAACGCGGGTAGTGCACTCGCTCGGGCCGGCCCGGTGTGTGCCCCGCTGCCCTGACGTCCCTTTCGCGGACCGGGCGATGAGTGCCTGGGGCCACGGCGAGGGCAAGCTCTGGGCCGACGCCATGTCGCATGCCCTCGTGGAACGCTATGGTCGCTGGGCCGTGGGCTGGCGCTGGGCGCACGACGAAGGCGACTTCGACGGGGGTCCGGTCGGGAACTGGTGCTGCCCGAGGGACTCGATCACCACCCCTGAGAAGACGCTCGCCCGTGTGGTCGCGGCGCTTTGCGAGTGGCGCGGATGGCTGGAGAGTCTCGCCCAGTGGTTCGAGGCGTCCCCGCTGGATCTGGCCGACGTCGAGGACCAGCGGATCCTGTGGGAGCGCACCGCCCGGAACCTGATCCTGCAGGTGACCGACCGCACCGGCTGCGGCAGTGGTTGGTACAGGCACTGCCGTCAGGTGCTCACCTGGTTCCTCAGCCGCTGGGGAGTCGCACCCGACGTCGCGCAGGAGCTGGTCGACCAGGCCATCGGCGGTCGGTTCCAGAGCTGGACCGGCCCTGACACAGTGCTCGTCGAGGACATCACGGAGCGGCTCGCGCTGTCCCTGCGGCCCAACGACGGCGCGGCTTGCGTCGCACCCGCACCGGACCACCTTCAGCGCTGGCTTGAGGTGCGCGAGACGGTGCCGTGGCAGAGGGCGCCGGGCGAGGGGGACGGACCGGTCACCCCTGGCCGCGACGGCGCGGCAGAGGACATCCACGCCTTCGACGGTGCTGTGGACGCCGGGAGGGAGCAAGGCCTGCTCGCCGCCCTGGAACAACTGCGGGCCGACGCGGCACGCGGCGCCTCGCTCGACTTCGGACTACTGCAAGGCTGGCAACGGCACGTCCTGGACACGCCGCAGGCGCCGCCGTTCCGTACCCTGCCCGCCTTCGCCAAGGGCGGCCGGGAACGCTACGGCATCGGCCCGGACACCCGCGACCGCCTCGACGCCTGCCTGACCGAGAGCGCAGCCGACGGCGAGAAGCCCCTGCCCCTGACCGCCCGAGCTGCCCGCGCCTATCTCGATGTCTGCTTCTTTCATCCCTTCGATGACGGAAACGCTCGGTCCGCGTTCCTCACCCTCGTCTTCGTCCTCGCCCGTGAGGGCGTCACGCTCAACGCCGTCAGCCTGCTACGTCGCATCACGTTCCAGGCCGACGACCCCCAGGACGCGCTGACCCTCGCCCGGTACATCGACGTCCACCTCGCGGAGACCCGACGCAGCGCTGCGGCCTAAGCCCGCAAGCCACTGGCCGGCCTGCAGCGCAAGGCGGACCAGGAATAGCAGCGCGCCGAACAGGCCGATGCCCCCTGGCCGAGGCGCGGCAGTCCCAGTCCGCCGCCGGTAGGCCGAACGCGCCGCTTGCCCGGACCTGCATCGATATGAAGGTGCATATTGGGCGAAAAGGGGTGATCTGGTTGTGGAGGTGGTGGCGGTGGCTCGACCTATTTGGACGGGTGTTTTGAGTTTCGGGCTGGTCACCGTGCCGATCGCCCTGTACGCGGCGACCGAGTCGCACACCGTGTCGTTCCGGCAGATCGAGCGCGGCACCGCCGACCGGGTACGCAACAAGCGGGTGAACGAGCGGACCGGCGACGAGGTCGAGTACAGCAACATCGTCAAGGGCTACGAGCTGACCGAGGGCGAGTACGTGATCGTCGAGCCCGAGGAGCTGGAGCAGATCTCCCCCGGGCGGTCCAGGACCATCGAGATCCGCGGCTTCGTCGATCTTGCCCGGATCGAGCCGATCTACTTCGACGCTACTTACTACATCGGTCCCAAGGGCAAGGAGTACGCCAAGGTGTACGCCCTGCTGCTGCGCGCCATGGAACGCGCGGGCAGGGCCGGCCTGGCGCTGTTCGCGATGCGGGGCAAGGAATACCTGACCGCCGTGCGCCCCGAGGGCGGCGTGCTGGTCGCCCACACCATGCACTTCGCGGACGAGGTCCGCGACCCCCGCCGTGAGGTCGACAACCTCCCCGACGCCGACACCGCCGTCTCCGACCGCGAGCTCGCGGCCGCCGAGCAGCTGATCGAGATGCTCGCCACCGACTGGGATCCGCAGGAGTGGCGGGACACCTACGCGGAGAAAGTCCGCTCCCTCATCGAGGCCAAGACCGCCGGGCAGGAGATCGCGGTCAGTGAGGGCCCCGCCGAGGCCACCAACGTGGTCGACCTGATGGCCGTGCTGGAACGCAGCCTGCAGACCGCCGGCAGCCGGACGGGCGAGGAGGGCGAGCGCGAGGAAGACCGGCGCAACCAGCCCGCGACCCGGGCCACGCGCAGCCAGGCCCGGATGTCGAAGACCGCCTCACGGGCCCCCAAGACGGCCGGCGCGAAGAAGAGCACCTCGCGCCGGCAACCAGTGTCGAAGGCGCCCGCGGGCCGCAAGAGCACCAGCGCCGCGAAGAAGAAGGAAGACCTCGGTGCGCTCACCAAGGCCGAGCTGTACAAACAGGCCAGCGCCCTCGACATCCCCCACCGCAGCGCCATGAACCGCGACCAACTCCAAGACGCCATCGAACACACCCCAGCAGCCAAACGCCGGCATCTGCGCCCCGCCTGACCAAGCGACGGGCCCGGCCGGACGAAGGTGGACCCGGCGAAGCCGGGGCGACGTACTGGCCGGCCTCCGGTGCGACCAGCGCCGGGTGAGGTGTGATGACCACGCCGGTGGCGGCGCACCCGGGGTAGCCGGTCAGTAGGGAGCTCCGGTCCCAAACCGGTCGCCTCCGGACGGGGAACGTGCCCACCGTGCGTCAGTCCGCGTCGACCCACGCGGCCGCCACGACGCGGCTGCCCAGGACCCGCACGGTGCCCCAGGCTCCGGTCCCGTCGACCAGGTCCAGCACGCCGGCGCTCGGCAGGACGAACTCGGGGCGTCGGTGAGGTCGGCGCGGCGCGAGTTGGACCCGGCGGACAGCGGCCCACAGCGACCAGCCGTACACCGCGGACACCGCGAGGATCTCCGCGCCGGCCGCGCACTCCACGTCCACGAGCAGCGGCCGCCAGTCGGCACCGTCGCGCACCGCGTCGATGAGCGCGAGCCGCACCGCCCCCGGCGCGGTGACCGCGGCCAGGCAGCGCGGCCCGGGGAACGGCGCCGGGGGCTCTGTATCTACTGGTGGCCGGGCCGGCCGTGGCCCGGATACCGGCAGATCGAGGCTGGCCATGGCAGTGCAGAACAGCACGTCCTCCAACACCTCCAGGCCGGTGCGGGGCCGACAGAGCATTGACGTAGGCGGGTGCCAGGGACGGTGAGCAACCCCCGCGGGTGCGGGGCCGACGGCGCGACCCCGGCCGGCTGGGACTGCTCCGGGGAGCAACCCCCGCGGGTGCGGGGCCGACTCGTCAGACCAAACCCTGTAGAAAGGGGACCCGGAGCAACCCCCGCGGGTGCGGGGCCGACTACGTCACCCAGGAGCCGCTGGCGGATGAGGAGGAGCAACCCCCGCGGGTGCGGGGCCGACACTTCCTGACCTGCGAGACTATCGGCGGGAGCGGGCGGAGAGAATCAGTCCGTCGTAGTCGACGGGGTGCCAGCGGTCGGTGCCGGCAGTGCGTACGGTCCAGCCTTGTTCGTTGTTGGCGGGTTCGACGAGGACCGCTTGGCCGGCGCCGATGCGGGCGGCGAGGAGATCCCAGACACGATCGCGGATGCGGCGGCTGGGGTTGCCCACGAAGACGCCGGCGCTGACCTCCACCATCCAGCGGGTGAGGTGTCCGCGGAGGCCTTCGGGAGCGGCGATGAGGATGATCACGGTCATGGCTGTTCCTACGGGGCCTTCTGGTCGAAGTCAGGCCCGATGACCGCGAGATGTTCGTCGCCCATTCCGGAGTCGACCACGTGGAACGGGCGGAGCGAGCCGCCGGAGGACGACCAGTTGGCGCCGCCAGGAACTGCGCCCAGGCGTTCGTCCCAGAGTTCGTTGGCCTCCGTCTCCGGGATGTCCGTTTCCTCTGGGGTGAGCAGGGTCTTCACGTCGTTCACGATCCGGCCGAGGAGGCGGTCCTCCGCGATGCGGTCGCGCAGGGCGAGCCGGGCGTCTCGTTCCTCGGTGAGCCCTCGCTTGGCGAGGTCGAAGGCGAGCGGGATCGTGTAGTCGGCCTTGTAGAGGTCGGCGATGTCCAGTACGAAGGAGGTGGCGAGGCCGGTGTGGACGAAGCCGAGCCCGGGGCTGGCGCCGAGGCCGGTGATGACGGCGTGGCAGATCCCGTAGAGCGCCGCGTTGGCTGCTGAGAGCAGCCGGTTGATGTCGTCTCCCGCCGCGTGGGCGTCGCCGGGCTGGTAGACGCGGCCGTTCCAGGGCACACCGGTGCGTCGTGCCTCGGCCTGGTAGAGCTTGCGGATCCGCGCGCCCTCGCGGCCGCGGAGCTGCTGCATCGTGGCGGTGTCGACGTCTTCGCCGGGGAAGCGCATGCGGTACATGGCCCGGGCTACGGCGAGGCGCTCTTTGGTACGGCTGACCAGCCAGGCCTGCCGGTTGAGAAGGCCGGCGCCGCGGCTGGGTCCGAGCCCCGCCGCGTACATCCGGACGCCCTGTTCGCCGACCCAGCACACGGTGGTGCCGGAGTCGGCGAGCAGGTTGATCGCGCCGTGGGTGACCCGGGTCCCGGGCCCGAGCAGGACGACGGCCACCATGGCGGCGGGGACGCGGACTGTCTCGCGCTTGTTGATGACGACCACGGCGTTCTCGTCGCGGTCGAGGTGGCTCCGCTCGATGTAGAGGCTGGAGACGCGGTCGGCGAGCCGGTGCAGATCGTGCGGGTGGGCCTTCCACCAGATGTCGGCCACGGTCAGCGTTCCTGCCGGCGGACTGGGGCGAGGGTGAGCAGTCCGCATCCGTAGGCCTTGGACGGTCCGATGCCGCCGAGGAGTGCCTCCCGCAGGAGTTGGGAGTCGGTGACGCGCAGCAGGCCCTCGAAGGTGGCGGTGGTGAGGGTCACCCGGATACCGGTTCCCGGTTTGGTGAAGACGTGACGGTCGCGGTTGGTGATCCGCACCTCGCGAGCGATCTCGGGCTGCGGCCCGCCGGGTTGGGGGGCGAGGTGGGGCTCGGGTTCGAGTTCGATGGCGGGCGAGTCGGTACGGGCGGCGGGGACCTCGAAGCCCCAGCGGTCCGTGCGCTTGAGGAACCAGGCGAGCTGGTGGGCGGCGGTTCGCTGGGGCAGACGGTAGGAGCGTCGGCGCGGCTCGTCGGTGTTCTTGGTCCGGTAGGGGCTGCTCCCCTTTGGGGTGGCCGTGTTCTGGACGGGGCTGGCGGTGAGCCGAAAAGCGAATTCGCGTCCTGGTGCCAACTGGTCGAGCAGCGCGGAGTAGTCGCGGATGGCGTAGTGCTCGCCGTCCGCGTCGGGCCAGCCGGCCTGTTCGACGATGTGGTTCCAGTCGGGCTTGGAGGGGGTGAGGACCAGGAGCATGGGCCGGCGCGGATTGTCCGTGTCCAGTCGCCACAGGGTGCGCTCTTCGGTGGGGGCGTCCGCGATGCCGGCGGTGACGGCGCCGTGCAGTGCGCGGGGGTTGGCGAGCAGGGTGCGGCTGGCCGCGCGCAGCGGGTTGATGCGGATACGGGAGAGGTAGGTCATGGGGTCACCAGCCCAGCAGGGAGAACGGGTCGTGGCCGGTTTCGTGGTCTCCGGCGGGGGCGTCGGTCGCGGCGTCCGGGGTGGTCGGATCGATACCGGTGGGGACGTGGAGCCAGGTGTGGCGGACGCGGCGGGTGGTGAAGGCCCGGCCGCGGGGGGCGTAGGAGAGCGGTACGTCCTGCCAGGTGTCCTCTCCTGCGGGGTCGTCCAGGGTGGCGGGCAGGTCGATGCGGTGCGCGGCGGCCGGTGGCGTGCGCCGTTTGAAGGCGTCGCGTTCGTGGCGGCCGGCCTGCCAGGGCTCCTCTCGCAGTGCTGCTTCGAGGCCGGCCGCGCGCAGGTCGCCGAGCACGAGCGGCTGGGTGGGTGGACAGGAGCGGCGGCCGAGTGCGAGCGGAAAGGCCGGTCGGCGGACGGCTTCGGCCAGTGCCTCCAGGAGTTGTCTGGGGCCCTCGACGGCGGCGACGAAGACCGCGTCCTGGAGGTAGAAGCGGTGAGTGACATGGGTGTCCTTGGCCGGTGAGGTGAGCTTCTGCATACCCTTGGCGTTCACCCCGGCCTGGGGCAGCGGTCGGCCGCGATAGTCGCTGACGGTGTGGTAGTCGCGCAGCAGGGTGCCGGGCTGGTCGATGCGCACGCCCAGGCTCAGGCCGGCCAGGTCGGTGATGTCGGCCTCGCGGGAGCGTCCTGCAGCTGCCGCGAGCAGGCCGACGACGCCGGACTTGGTCGGCTGGGGGCGGGTGTCGCGGCGGTTGAAGGCGCTGCGGTCGCCCCAGGACTGGAGCGGGCCGGCCAGGCGCAGCAGCAGGACGGCCCGGTCCTGCTGCGCGGCGGGCGGGATGGTCTCGGCGGGCATCAGTCGGTGCTCACCTGGCCGGTGAGGGTGTTCCGCAGGCCGTCGAGGAGCTGCGGGAAGGTCTTGTTAGCGCCGAAGGCCTCGGCCAGCAGTTCGACCTCCTGGCTGCCGTCGGCGAAGGTGTGGCAGATCGCCGCGTGCACGGGGGTGTCGCCCCACTGGCGGGTGGCGGTGGCGTACTCGTCGGCCAGGCGGCGTGCGGACTCGGCGACGACGCCCGCGCTGGCGGGGACGGGCTTCTCGTAGGCGGAGACCAGATTGACCGGCTGGTCGGTGCGCACCACCACGGCGACCAGGCTTGGCCGGGTTCGGTGGGCGAAGGAGTTGGCGTAGCCGGTGGGCATCGAGCGGGCGAAGGAGTCGACGAAGAGGTCGACGGCGTCGATTGCGGCTTTGTCCTCGCCGAGGTTCTCTCGGAGTTGGTGCAGGCCGACGGTGGCGTAGCGGTAGAGGGTGGCGGAGTTGAAGCCGATGGTGCCGATCATGCCGGCGCCGGTCTCGTCGGCGGTGTTCTCGTCGTCGACGGCGGTGTAGTAGTCGAACTCCAGCTCGGTGGCGTGGGTGGAGATGGCGTGGGCGACCTGGGCCGCGGCGTCGACGTTCAGGCCGGGAATGTCGGCGACCATCCGTCCAAAGAGGGCGACGTCGGCGGGGTGTCCGCTCTGCAGTTGCTCGCGTACCGGGAGGTCCTTGACCGCTTCCTCCAGTTCCGCGTCGCCGAGAGCGGCGAGGTCGGTGGCGTCGGCGGCGGCCAGGTCGACGATGTTCTCCAGCTGGCGGCGGCCGAAGAACAGCAGGTAGGCGGTGTCGCCGGCCTTCTTCCCCGCCGAGATCCCCATCGGCTTGAGCAGCGCACTGGCGATCCGTTCGGCCGCCTCAGCGCCGATTCCGGTCCGGCTGTCCAGGCGCTTGGCCAGCTGGGTGGCGATCCGCTTGGTCCTCGTGGCCAGGTCGTCCTCGCTGTAGCGCTCGGCGAAGTGCAGGCGGGTCGCCCTCTTCCAGGCCTGCGAGGACACCCGGGAGCGGCGCTTTCCGCCGAAGTAGGCCTCCTTCGGGTTCCCGGTGTCGTCCCGGTTCAGGTTCGCCGGCGGGACCGTCTGCAGGATGTGCACGTCGATGTACAGGCGCTTGGTCATGCGCTTCTCCTCGATGACTCGTAAAGGCTGGTGTAGGTCGGTGGTCACGAGCCGTTCGTGCCGGACTCAGGGTCCGGCTTCCAGGCCTGGTAACCCAGCGCCCACCGGCGGCGGACAGCGGAGCGCCGTTCCACGGTGTGCCAGGCCTCGATGTCGGCCATCAGGTGGGTGTAGTCGAGCGGCTGCTTGACCGTCCGCAGCTGGGTGATCAAGGACCTCAGGTGCACGAGCAGGGCTGGCACGCTGGTGGCGGCGGCCAGGACGGCGACCCGCCGGTCCACGGCGTCCTCGCTGAACTTCTCGCTTCTGCGCAGGGCGAGGAGTCCTTGGCCGAGCTTGACGCCCTGGCGGTGCATCGGGGTGTCCTGGCTCTGCTGGTGCAACCCGAAGAGACAGAGTGCGGCGTGCTCGGCGTTCTGCTCGTCGGACACCTCGTCCCGCAGTGCGAGGAACTCGTCGACGGGGCGGGTGTAGTGGGGCCACAGCTTGGGGGTGTCCATCGCCGGGCGGCCCAGCCCCGCGCGCATGGCCGCCAGGTCCTCCCCCGGGGGGATGAGTTTGGTGCCGCTGACCGGGTCGGTGCGCCACCGGTGGTCGGGGCCCACGAACCGGTCCCAGTACAGCGGGGGTACCTGGGTCTTCTCACCCATCAGATGTCAGCTCCAGTGGTCGCATTCCTGTGGTCACCGGCCGTCCGCTCCCGGTGGGCCTCCGTACTTGCCTCCCGCGCCTCCCGCAGCGCGGCGGCCTGCCGCGGTAGTACGAGGGCGAGTTGCCGACGGAAGTTGTCCTCCGCGGTTCCCAGCGAGTACACGGACTTCCGGCCCGCCTGCTCGACCTCACGGCCACTGAACGCATCGGCCGGCGCAGCGTCGAACAAGGGATCGGCGACCTCGTGCGCCGCCCGCCACGCCTCCCGCTCCCATGCCAGACGGCCCCGGGCGATGACCTGCCGGTCGCCGCCCGCACGCTGCACACCGGCCAGCACCCGGCGGACCAGGTGGTCGAGCCTGTGCAGGAGCAGCTCACCGGGCCGCTGCCCCTTGTCCCAAGGGATCGGGTCCGCCCCAACCGCACGGCGCAGGTCCGCGGACAAGTTGTTCACCGCCCACGCCAGCTTCTCCGCCTGGTCGGCGACCTCCAGCAGCATCTCGTGGACCTCATCGTCCGCGCGCAGAGCCAGCAGCGGCAGCGGGACGGCATCGTGGAGCACGTCCTCGACCACCGCCGACTGGGTGCCGTAGACCATGCCGAAGGTGTGGACCTGCAGCGGGTAGTCGGCCTCCAGGTACTCCTCCGCCTCCATCGCGGAGAGCTGGTCGAGCAGGACGCTGGTCTCGAACTTCCCCTCCTGGCTCTCTCTCGCCGGTGCCAGCAGGGCTTCCAGGCCTCGCCACGCGGCTTTGCCCGGGCTGTGGCGGCGCGGACGGCGCTCGCCCACCGCGGCCTTGGCGGCACTCGCCTTCCGGCCGGCCGGCTGGGCAAGGTTCCAGGTGGTGTGCGGCTCGGACGCGGGAATCGCGCTCAGCCGCTCTCCGGCGCACACGACCACCCGGGCCACCGTGATCCCGGACTTGTTTTCTTGCGGGACCAGCCGGACCCGGCGCGACTGCCACGTCCACAGGTCCAGCAGCCCCGCCGCCGACCGCTGCCTCCAACCGGGCCCCGCCGGGTCACCGTCCCACTGGGGTCGACCGGCCTGCGACGCCGGGGTGACCGGCAGATTCAGCAACAGCGTCTCGTACAGCGTCCGCCCGACGGGAAGCACGACGCCCAGCTGGCCGAGCGGACCGGTCGGATTGCCGGTCGTCTTGCCCGCCTTCATCTGGGGGTCGCCCGCCGCACCCGTCTTGATCGCCGCGGTGTCCCAGCACAGCGTGTGCAGCAGCCAGTGGACGGCCTGCGCCGGCGTCAGCTCGAGCGGGTCCGCGTCCGTGCGACTCGCGAACAGCGGCACGTTGTTGCCGCTCGCCGCCGTGGCCACCAACGCCGCCGAGCCCTTCGTCTCGTCCTTCGGCGTCCGCAGGCCCGCCGCCTGGGCGAACGGCGCCTTCGCGTCGAACAGGTCGAACCTGGCCCGGCGCTCCTCCAGGTAGTCACGCAGCTTGTCCTTCTCGGACTCGCTGAACCCTTGGTGCGAGAAGCGGTCACGCCACTGCTCACGCGTGGCCGGCAGGCCCAGCGCGTGCCCGACCACCGGCAGGAGCACCTGGCGCAGCAGCGCCGGAAGCTGCGTGGGGAACCCGACCACCAGACCCTCGAACTCATCGGCCCGCGCAAGCGTCTCCAGCAGGCCCGCGGTCTGCGGAGCGCCGCCGTTCAGCGGGCGCAGCGTCAGCCACGGCTCATCAAGAAGGTTGTACTCGGGCACGCGAAAATTCCTCCAACTGGCCATGTATTGGCAGCGAGTTGATGTCATCCTGGCACCCCCGGCAACAGCCCGCGGCCCGAATGCCAGAATTGCCCCCACGCCCCGCGCTCCACAGCCCGGGGATGACTCCTGGCCGTGCATCGCACCGCCGACGAGTCCAGCGTCGGCCCCGCCCCTGCGGGGACAGAGCGGGCCCGACCTCAGGGCCCGCTCCACCGCCTACCGACGCGCCGGGCCGCCGGCCACCACCAGCCCCAGCGCCTCGTCGTAACGCACCCGGTACTCCCCCAGCGCCACCTCACCATCCCCCTCCAGCACCAGCGCCTTGCTGTAACGCAGCCACGGATGGTCCCGCCACCCCGGCAACGGGGTCAGTTCCTGCTCGGCCGCCACGGTCAACGAGGCCGGCAGCCGCACCGTGCCGGCCAGGACGTCGTCCAGGACCTCGACCGCCACCTCCCCGCCCGGCCCCAGCCGCCGCCCCGACATCGCACATGGCCCCTTGCCGTCCTGCCGCACCAGGACGACCTCCATGCTCCGCTCGCCGTCACGGACCAGCGCCTCGAACTGGCCTTCCTTCAAGCTGCCGTGTGTCCCGGCGTAGTGCAGACCATCAAGGGTGCGCACACCGTGCTCACCAGGCCGGGTCAGTAGGAAACTTGTCGCCTCCGAACGGCGTTCCCCCTGCCGCTGCTCCCATCTCTGGCGCGCTGCCTGCTCCGCCTCCGCCCACGTGGGAGGTACGGCCTCCTGATCCCCGTACACGCGGGCGACCAGCTCCGGCACCTGGCCCGGCACCCGCCAAGCCCCACCGGAGACCGCCAGCACCAGCGCCACCGTGCGCAGCAGCAGATAACGGCCGTAGATCTTCTCACTGGCAGGCAGGATCCACGGCGGCCCGTCCCTACGCTCCTCGAAGCCGGTGACGACCACCGTCGGAACGGCCACCCGCTCCGGACGCGGCACCCCCTCGTGCCGGTGCAGGCGACCGATCCGCTGCAGCAGCAGGTCCACCGGCGCCAGGTCGGTGACCAGGAGGTCCGCATCCACGTCGAAGGACTGCTCGGCGAGCTGCGTAGCCACCAGGATCAACCGGTCAGGCCGCGGCGCCGGCACGTCCTCCTCGGGCGGCCCGAGCAATGTGAGGCACTCCTTAGTACGGTCCGCCCGATGCCCGGCATGCAGTCGACCGTGCAACAACCGGACATCCCCGCCGAACTCGACCCGCAAGACCTGGTAGGTGGCCTGGGCGCGAGCCACCGTGTTCCGAATCACCAGGGCACACCCGCCCTCAGCCAACCGCTCCGCCAAAAAGCCGGCCACAGCGACATCCTCGGCCTCCGCCGACCGGGCCGTCGTCAGATCAGGGCCGTCGGGGCGGGCGTCGCGCGGGAGCAGCTCCACCCGCACCTCCAGATCCGGGCGCCATGGCTTCGTACTCTCCACCAGGAACTTCGGCCCGCTCTCATCCACCCAAGCCGCCGTCACACTCGGATACCCCTGAGGTTCGGGCAACTCCACCACACCGGGCTCACACGACTGGGCCCCCGCCAGATAGGCCGCCACCAACTCCTGGCGCTGCGCGGACGGCAGAGTCGCCGACAGCAGCACCACCGGCGCCCCCGCCTGCCCCAGCCACCAGAGGCCTTCCTTGAGGAACTGGGACATGTAGACATCCGCCGCGTGCACCTCGTCCAGCACCACCACCTTGCCCGCCAACCCCGCCGTGCGAAGCATGACGTGCTTGGTCCGGGTACCGGCGAACAGCAACTGGTCGATCGTCCCGACCGCGAACGGGCTCAGCAACCCACGCAACCGGCCCAGGAACCACTCAGCCGGCGCCCTCCTGAGATGAGCGTCCTCGGCCTCACCGGCAGAGGGGGACATGCCGTACTCGTCAGGCTCGTCCTCACCCACCGAGCCGTAGCAGTCGTCCGCCTCCTGCCCCCACTCCCCCGCCTCCCCCAGCAGCCGACGCCACTCCTTGTTGAACAAGCGCTTGCCGTGCAGCAGCGCGACCTGATCCTCCAAGCCCTGCCCCAGCTTCGCCAACCACCCCCGGACCTGGCTGAACATCGGATCGCTCGTCGCCTGGGTGGGCATACCGACGAACACTCCGCCAGCCCCCCAACGCGAAGCCAGCCACTCCGCCGCCAGCAACGCGAGCTTCGTCTTCCCCTCACCCATGGGCGCCTCGACCACCACCACCCCGGGCCCGCCCATCCGCCCGATGACATCCAGCACCAACGGCTGCGCCCCCCGCGGCTCATGACCGAACCGCTCCAGGAAAGCGCCAGGCCCAGGAGACACCAGCTGGCCCCAACCCCCGCGCAAGCCAAGCTTCGACCAAGCCGCGGATGCCCGCCGGCGGGCGACGGGCATCCGCACCCCCGCCAGATCATCCACACCCGTGAAGTACTTCTCGTTGCTGGCAATCCAGTCGCACATCACGACCAGACCCGCCAACTCCAGCTGGACGGCACGCGACGGCACCACCAACGGCTCCACACACCGCAGCGGCGACCCCTCCTCACCCGGATATCCCAGCTCAAGGGTGAACAGCTCGACCAACGCCCGCTGCGCCGACCACCACTCCTCCCCCTCGCCGAGCAGCTTCGCCTTCGCCTTCCACGGGCCGAGCTGACCAAGCGTGGGAAACAGCCCGTGATGACCTGCCACCACCGGCCAGACCCAGTCAACCTGCGCTTTCTCCCACCCCACCTCCCCCAGAAGACGGCGGACCAACTGGCCACCGGCCTTGTCATGCCGCCACCGATTACGGCTGACAGCGAAAGCGTCCCAGGTCAACCCCGCCGCCAGAACCGCCCGTGCCCCCGCCGCATCCATGTGCTGAAAGGCCGGCGTGGCCTTCCCGCAGTCATGGACACCGCACAGCCAGGCGAAGAACCTCCGCCCGCGCCCCGACCCACCGGCAAGCTGATCCACCCGCCATCGGGTCACCGGCGCTAAGTACTCGTCCCAGACGAGTTCAGCCACTGCGGCGGTGTCCAGCATGTGCGACAACAGCAGATTCATCACCCCACCGGCCTTGCCCGCCGACTTCCCCCACAGCACCCCCACCGCCGGCAGCTCAGCCTCGTACCGGTCCCAGTGATCGTCCCTCGCCACCGTCATCAGCCTTCCTGCGTGATCCCCCGGACACGCTAAGCGATGGCACTGACAACGCTCCGGCCCCGCCACTCACCTGCACACTTGACTTGCCCCCACGTCAGGACCGAACAAGCCCGAGACGATCCCGCTACCGGGCAAGAAACCCGCCCAAGCCGGATACTCCCCCGTCTCACTGAATGAGGCCTGGCAACGCGGTGTCGGCCCCGCGCCTGCGGGGGTTGCTCCTCGACATCCCAGCTCCGGCGCTGGTAGACGCGGTCGGCCCCGCGCCCGCGGGCAAACCAGTTGGTCGTACTGCCTGCTACTCCTTGATGAAGTGATGAAAACCGTGGCCTTGGCGGGGTATCGTCGCAGCTCACGAAGTGTCGGCCCCGCGCGAGCGGGGGTTGCTCCACGCCGCGCCGGTTGATCCGGCCGTGGCAGAGGTCGGCCCCGCGCGAGCGGGGGTTGCTCCGGCTGGCGCAGCCGCCCCGGCGGCCGGGACCTGTCGGCCCCGCGCGAGCGGGGGTTGCTCCTGGCGGTTGGAGGTCATCGATGAGGGGGGCGGGTCGGCCCCGCGCGAGCGGGGGTTGCTCCTGTGAGCCGGTGCCGGTCGTGATGCCGGGGTCGTCGGCCCCGCGCGAGCGGGGGTTGCTCCCAGGCGACCAGGTACGGCATGCCGGGGCAGCCGTCGGCCCCGCGCGAGCGGGGGTTGCTCATGCCAGGTGGCATCGTCCAGGACCTGTCCGAGGTCGGCCCCGCGCGAGCGGGGGTTGCTCCTCGCTGCACCGTTTCGGGCGGCAGATGGGTGCGTCGGCCCCGCGCGAGCGGGGGTTGCTCCCCTCACCCGCTGCCCCGCGTGGCCTCGGCTGAGTCGGCCCCGCGCGAGCGGGGGTTGCTCCAGGACCGAGCCGTAGGTGGTGGCGTGGAGCAGGTCGGCCCCGCGCGAGCGGGGGTTGCTCCGTGGGCCACAGTTCGCCGGGGCCTGGCCGCCAGTCGGCCCCGCGCGAGCGGGGGTTGCTCCTCCACTCCGAGTGGGAAGACCCGGACGGCGTAGTCGGCCCCGCGCGAGCGGGGGTGGCTCCTTGCCCGCGCTCTGGCCGACGAGGGCCAGGTTGTCGGCCCCGCGCGAGCGGGGGTTGCTCCCCGTGCCGTCCGCCGCGTCTGGTGCGGCGGCAGTCGGCCCCGCGCGAGCGGGGGTTGCTCCGTCGACTACCAGATCGAGGCGTTCACGCGGAAGTCGGCCCCGCGCGAGCGGGGGTTGCTCCCCCTTCGCCGACGTCGACCGGCCCACCATCGAGTCGGCCCCGCGCGAGCGGGGGTTGCTCCGACGAGGCGCGGGCCACCCCGGGGGCTGCCCCGTCGGCCCCGCGCGAGCGGGGGTTGCTCCGTTCACCGACCTACTGGCGGCCGTACATCGAGGTCGGCCCCGCGCGAGCGGGGGTTGCTCCGTTCACCGACCTACTGGCGGCCGTACATCGAGGTCGGCCCCGCGCGAGCGGGGGTTGCTCCTTCCCCACGTCGTTCAGCTCATCCGCCTGCTTGTCGGCCCCGCGCGAGCGGGGGTTGCTCCTCACGTCTGCTGGACACCTACCCGGGCACGTAGTCGGCCCCGCGCGAGCGGGGGTTGCTCCTGTGGTCGTTGGCCGGCGGGTCGGTGTAGCCGGTCGGCCCCGCGCGAGCGGGGGTTGCTCCGGCCACCACACCCAGGTCGTGCCGATGGAGGCGTCGGCCCCGCGCGAGCGGGGGTTGCTCCGGCTTGCCCTTGACGAGGTCGAGGGCAAGGGCGTCGGCCCCGCGCGAGCGGGGGTTGCTCCGGGTCGGACCAGCTGGTCCGGGCCGGGCAGTCGTCGGCCCCGCACGAGCGGGGGTTGCTCCGCGGCGCCATCCGCGAGCAGCGAGGGCTTCGAGTCGGCCCCGCGCGAGCGGGGATGCTCCGTTGGTCCGCGCCTCTCACAGACCGTGGCCAGCTCAGGGCAAGTGGGAGCTGCTGCTGGCTTGTTGGCGGCGCTGCCCGCTGCACCTGAGCCGCAGTGATGAAATCCGTGGCTGTAGCGAGGTAACGTCGCAGCTCACGAAGCGTCGGCCCCGCGCGAGCGGGGATGTTCCCTCCCGGTCGGCGGCCAGCTCGTCCTCGGCCAGGTCGGCCCCGCGCGAGCGGGGATGTTCCCGGCGGGTCGAGGCGGCACCTCCGAGGCAAAAAGTCGGCCCCGCGCGAGCGGGGATGTTCCCGCCCTGGTCCGCCCACCAGCGCCGGTCGGTGGGTCGGCCCCGCGCGAGCGGGGATGTTCCCTGGTCGCACCGCGCCCGCACGGCTGTCACGGCGTCGGCCCCGCGCGAGCGGGGATGTTCCCGTCGACTACCTCGACCGGGACTCCGCCGGGCAGTCGGCCCCGCGCGAGCGGGGATGTTCCCGTGGACTCGGCGAGGATGAGCACCTCGGCGGGGTCGGCCCCGCGCGAGCGGGGATGTTCCCTTGGGCGGCGTGGACGCGATGAGCGCGCTTCAGTCGGCCCCGCGCGAGCGGGGATGTTCCTTCCTGGGCTGGATCCGGGATGGCGTCAGCTGGGTCGGCCCCGCGCGAGCGGGGATGTTCCTTCCTCGGCGGCCGCGGCGGATGTCGGCTACCAGTCGGCCCCGCGCGAGCGGGGATGTTCCCGAGTACGCGGTGCGCCTCCGACAGGCGATCGAATCGGCCCCGCGCGAGCGGGGATGTTCCTCACCTTCTGTGAGCCGTCATAGGTAGTCGGGAGTCGGCCCCGCGCGAGCGGGGATGTTCCCGTGCACGCCCCACAGTGGCGGGACCGGATCTAGTCGGCCCCGCGCGAGCGGGGATGTTCCCGCAGCTACGGCCACAGCGTCGGCGACATCGCGGTCGGCCGCGCGCGAGCGGGGATGTTCCCGCGCTCGGGGCCTGCGGCTATCAGCCCACCCTGGTCGGCCCCGCACGAGCGGGGGTTGCTCCTTCTTGGCCTCGCGGAAGGTGGTGGAGCATTGGTCGGCCCCGCACGAGCGGGGGTTGCTCCGGCACCGCCTCCACGGACGCTGCGGCGTTCGGGTCGGCCCCGCACGAGCGGGGGTTGCTCCTCTGCTCCCGAGCGCGCTCGTCGTTGGCGCCCGTCGGCCCCGCACGAGCGGGGGTTGCTCCTCTGCTCCCGAGCGCGCTCGTCGTTGGCGCCCGTCGGCCCCGCACGAGCGGGGATGTTCCCAGGATGTACGGCGTGATGGTCACCGTGGGGTCGTCGGCCCCGCGCGAGCGGGGATGTTCCCGTCGTCGCGACCGCGCCCGGGGAGAGGGCGGGTCGGCCCCGCGCGAGCGGGGATGTTCCCAGTGACCCGATGGCCTGCACCGCATCATGGATGTCGGCCCCGCGCGAGCGGGGATGTTCCGACGAGCGTTCCCTGGAGAGGGTTCCCCTCCGGGTCGGCCCCGCGCGAGCGGGGATGCTCCCCTCTCCCTCCCCATCCGCGCCGACCTCATCAAGTCGGCCCCGCGCGAGCGGGGATGTTCCCGCAGCTACGGCCACAGCGTCGGCGACATCGCGGTCGGCCGCGCGCGAGCGGGGATGTTCCCGCGCTCGGGGCCTGCGGCTATCAGCCCACCCTGGTCGGCCCCGCGCGAGCGGCGATGTTCCGGCCCGGGTGTCTCGGCGACGGGTGAAAACTGACCGCTGGACGGCGGATGAATCGGGACCCACCGGAGCAAATCCGACCCTTCTTGCGATCGTCTGATCATCCTGATCCCCGTCGAGGGTCAGG
>NZ_JBVHLF010000096.1:18704-23520 GCF_055559155.1 Kitasatospora sp. NPDC024654 | reverse complement strand
CCGAGGACTGCTTCGACTGTGCCTGCGGCCTCTACCTCGGCGGCCCGGCCACTTGATCAACACCCCTCCACGAATTAACGCGGAGCAGCACTAGGGGTGGAGTCCTCCTCCCGCCCTACCACCAGGGTCGGTGGTGATCTCCGTCCGCGGCGGGAGGACCGCCCCGCGCGGGTTCCGTAGCGTCATCTCCCGTGCGGAGTGGCCGGATCCCGTCGCGCGAGGGGACGACGGGGCCCGGCCCCCGCCCGAGGACACCCCGCCGGAGCGCCCGCTGGTGGCGACCGGGACGGTGGCGGCGGGGGACGTGTGCGAGAGCGGCCCGTCGTTCCCGGCCGCCCGGCGCCGGGGCCGGCCCGAGCCCCCGGGGGACCCGAGCCCCCCGGGGGGATCAGCGGCGGGTGGCGACGGCGAAGACGCGGCGGAACGGGAAGACCGTCCCGTACGGGGTGGCCGGGTAGGCCTCGCGCAGCAGGGCCGCGTACTCGGCGAGGAAGGCCTGCCGCTCGCCGGGGTCGGTGAGCCGGGTCAGCACCGGGCGCAGCGCGGTGCCCCTGGTCCAGGCGAGGACCGGGTCGGGGCCGGTGAGCAGGGTGCTGTAGGTGGTCTCCCAGACGTCGACCGCGCAGCCGCTGGCGGCCAGGGCGGCCAGGTACTCGGCGGGCTGGTGGACGGCGCCGCCGCGGACGGTGTCGCCGAGGGCGGCGCGCCAGCGCGGGGAGCGGCAGAGGCCGGCCAGCAGGGTGTGGCTCGGCGCCTCGAAGTTGCCGGGGACCTGGAAGGCGAGCGTGCCGCCGGGCCGCAGTGCCGCGACCCAGCGGGGCAGCAGTTCCAGGTGCCCCTCGACCCACTGGAGGGCGGCGTTGGAGGCGATCAGGTCGGGGGCGGCCGGCACGGGGTCGTAGTCGCGGGCGTCGGCGAGCAGGTAGTCGGCGCTCGGATCGCCCTCGGTGCGGGCGGTGGCGAGCATCTCGGCGGAGTTGTCCACACCGGTGATCCGAGCCCCGGGCCAGCGCTCGCGCAGCACGGCGGTGGAGTTGCCCGGCCCGCAGCCGATGTCGAGGATCCGCGGCGTGCGGCCACCGGTGGGCTCGGGCACCCGGGCGAGCAGGTCGCGCAGCGGGCGGGTGCGCTCGTCGGCGAAGCGGAGGTACTGCTGCGGGTCCCAGACGGCGGTGGGACCGGCGGGGGTGGTGGGAAGCATCACGGCGCTCCAAGTATCTTGACATCGAGAGAAATTGTCTCAAGAGCAAGCATGCCACCAAATCTCTTGACGTCAAGATACTTCTGGGGGCGGGCCGCTCCTGGCCCGTTCCTGGTGCGCCGCCGCCGCGCTGGGGCCCGAGGGGCGGCCCGGGTGGCGAGATTCCGCCATTAGCCCGGCCTGCCGGGCGCCGGCGGGGGCGCGTCGGGTGGTGGCCGGGTAGGCCTCTGGCCTAGGCGGAAGGCGGTCCGGGGTGTCGCGGTCGGTGCGGCGGGCGCGATGGAATCGGACAGCTGCGCCACGCGGTGCGAAATCACCCACTGGTCCCACCGACTGACTCTGCGTTAGCGTTTCGTCCCGTCGTCGCCGGACCAAGATCCGCAGGCCGCGACGGCAACGGGGGGATCCACCGGAACCGGCACTTCTGTCCGAGGCGCCCGCCCGTGCGGGGGCCTCTCTCCGTGGAGGAAACCAATGGGCTTGAGAAAACGCTGGGCTGCCGCGCTGACCGCCGGCGGACTGCTGGCGCTGGGGGCGCCCGTCGCGGCCGCCCACGCGGACACCGCGCCGGCCTACCGGACCGACCTGCGAGTGCTGGTGCTGGACGACGGCGGACCCTCGGTGGCGTCCATCACCGCCGAACTCACCAGTGAGGGAATCCCGTTCACCGACGTGCTGCTCAGCAACACCAGCCGACCGGTGATCAACGCGGCCTTCCTCACCGGCACCGCCCCGGACGGCAGCGTCGAGGCCAGGTTCCAGGCCGTGGTGATGTCCAGCGCCTACGCCCTCGGCACCGGCAGCGCCGAGACCAACGCGCTGACCGCCTACGAGCAGAGCTACCACGTCCGCCAGGTGGACGCGAACACCTACCCACAGCCCTCGGTCGGCCTCAACTGGCCACAGAACCCAGGATACTTGGGAAGCCTGGACGGAATGACCGGGATGGTCACCGCGGCCGGCCTGGCCGGTCCGTTCGGCTACCTCAAGGGCAGCGTCCCGTTCGAGCAGATCAACCCGAGTGTGGTGGAGAGTTACGGGTTCCTGGCGACCCCGCTGGCCACCCAGGCGGCCGGGGCGAGCTTCACCACCTTCGTCGGGATGCCGATCCCGGGCAGCACCCAGACCGGCAGCCTGGTCGGTGACTACCACCACGACGGCATCGACGAGTTGGTCACCACCTTCGCCTACAACCAGTACCAGCAGCAGTGGCGGCTGCTGGCCCGCGGCATGGTCGACTGGATGACCCAGGGCGTCCATCTCGGCTTCGACCGCAACTACTTCGGCGTCCAGGTGGACGACGTGCTGCTCGCCGACAACCGGTGGAGCCCCACGCTGAAGTGCACCATGGGCAGCGCCAACTGCAACCCGGCCGCCGGCAGCCCGGACACCGTGCCGATCCGGATGACCGCCGCCGACGTGGACTACGCCAAGCAGTGGGAGGCGGCCAACAGCATCACGCTGGACCTGGCCTACGACGGCAGCGGCAGCGACAGCACGGTCGCGACGAGCGGATCCGACCCCACCGAAGCGGAGTTCGCGGCCAACGCCGCCTCCTTCCGCTGGGTGAACGGGACCTACGGCCACCCGTACCTGGGCTGCGTGCAGAACGTCACCGTGGTGCCGTGGGTGTGCTACACGGACGGCACCGGCGCCCCGCAGTGGACCAGCCAGGCGGCCATCACCTCCGCCATCCAGTCCAACCTGACCTGGGCGCAGGGCAAGGGCCTGTCGGTGGACCCGAGCGAGCTGGTGACCTACCAGAACTCGGGGCTGGCGCTGCCGCCGCAACAGACCCAGGACAACCCGTCGTTGGCCCCCGCACTCACCGCGGCCGGGGTCACCGCGCTGGCCTCCAACGGCTCGACGGAGACCGCGGCCCGGCAGGTCGGTACGGCGCTGACCGTCCCCGGCCACCAGGACGACGTCTACTACAACGCCGCCACGGCGGCCGAGGAGACCGACGAGTACAACTGGGTCTTCACGCCCACCGCCCAAGGTGGCAGCGGTAGTTGCGGCACCTCGACGGCGACCGGCTGCCTGGCCGCGCCGCTGGACGAGACCACCGGCTACCAGAGCACCATCGTGCCGACCGAGGCGCGGATCGCGATGCAGCGAGTGATGGGCAACGACCCGACCCCGCTGGTGCTGCACCAGTCCAACTTCGCCGAGGAGCGGATCGCCTACCCGCTGCTCAACCAGATCGTCAGCAGCTACCAGGCGCTGTTCAACACCAACACCCCGATGGTGAACCTGCGGCTGAAGGACATCGCCGGGCAGGAGCAGAACCAGGCGGCGTGGAACGCGGCGCTGGCGGCCGGCACGGCGAGCGGGTACCAGATCGGCTCGACGGTGACCGTCAGCGCGCCGGCCGGTGTGCAGGTCCCGGTGACCGCGCCGACGGGAACCGTCCAGGTGCAGCAGACCGGCACCACGCCCACGGCGGTCGGCTCGACCTACGCCGGGGAGTTGTCGGGCTGGCTGGCCCCGGGCGCGGGTCAGAGCACGGTGACCATCCAGACGCCGGCCGCGCCGCAGGCCGTGCATCCGAGCGCGGTCGCGGCGGCTCCGGCGGCTCCGGCGGCGAGCGGCACACCCGCGGTGCGACCGTTCGTGCTGACCGGGGTGCGCAAGCCGGTGCCGTTCGGCCCGGGTGACACGGTCCGCTGGGCGGCGGACCGCCGGTAGTGAGGGACGTCGATGGGCCGGCCGTGGAGAGCGGTCGGCCCATCGGCCTGGTCGCGAGCCCGCCGAACAGGCTCCGCCCGGAGTCGGCCGGCGACAACCCGCTGGTACGGCCGATGAGTTGACGCGGCCTGACGGCGCCCCGGCCGGCCGGCAGGGCCGACAGCCGCTGGGTCGGGGCGTCGTCAGGCCCGAGCAGGTCGTGTTCGGCCGGGCGCCGGCCCCGGGAGAGGCGCCGGCGGGCGGGGTGGCCCACCCGGGGCAGCGCGACCGCCGCCCGCCGGTCCTCCCCACGGAGACCGGCGGGCGGCAGTGGGCCTCGACGTGCGACCCTAGACCGCGAGGACGTTGGCGGCCGACGGGCCCTTGGTGCCCCTCTCGACCTCGAACTCCACCTGCTGTCCCTCGGCGAGGGTCTTGAAACCCGTCCCCTGGATCGCGCTGAAGTGCACGAAGACGTCCTTGCTGCCGTCCTCCGGGCTGATGAAACCGAAGCCCTTCGACTCGTTGAACCACTTGACGGTGCCCTGAAGCCTTGCCATCGGTACTCCCTCGACTCACGCGCTGGGGCGGCGTGCCTCGGGGACCGCCGCGAGCGTTGCTCCGGGCCCGAACTCTACCCAGCGGAGGCGGGGAAGCCGGGCGATCCGCGGGATGGCCCGCGTGGCGGAGGCCCCGCGGTCCGTCGCGGCCCGGGAGCGGCGACCGACACCGAACGTCAAGGGGAGGTAAAAATTCGGCACCGGCGCGCCGCTGCCCCCGCCCCGCCAGGCCGCCCGAACTGGAGCCGACCGCACGACTGGTGACGCCGCGTCGGTGCGCCGACCCCGCTGACGCCGCGGGGGGGGGGGGGGGGGGGGGGGGGGGGGGGGGGGGGGGGGGGGGGGGGGGGGGGGGGGGGGGGGGGGGGGGGGGGGGGGGGGGGGGAGT